>JAXHVQ010000259.1:0-2547 GCA_034189065.1 Cyanobacteriota bacterium | reverse complement strand
GAGATCGTCTGCTAGCAGGGTATCCGTTGCCTCGAAGGTGGGAGCCAGTTTGAAGACTCGTTGCACCGCTTTAACTTCCAGTTTGAAATTTTCGTCCTCTGCCAACTCCCGAAACTCTGGATCGATGCGTTCCTGCAAAAACTCATCAACAGGCGTGTTTAATAACTCAAAGCTTTCGTGGCGATTGAGGAAACGACTCATATCCCCAGCTCGGCGCAATCCTTGAGAACCGCCATTTTGCAGCGTTCGTTCCAATCCGCCGGTAAACGCTGTGGTGGGGAAGGCTTCGCGGAACTGGCGATCGAGCATTTTGCCGTAGATTTCGGCCTCTGGGAGTTGAGTTTCTCCTGCGATCGCGCCCACCTCAATGGGTAAGTTAATCTCTCCAGCCCCGTGTTTTGTCGTTACCAAATTGACCCACTCGCTCTCGCTGCGTTTTGCCAGGGTACGAATTTGTTCCGGTTGGCGAACGCTGAATTCCTGTTTGATAGTTTTGATGACCGAAAAATCTCCCTGAGTCAGGTTCGAGAGTTGGAAGGAAGTGCGTAGATCGGCAATTTCTGTGGTGGTAAAGGTGTCGTCCTGCTCTAGGGTATCGAGCAGTTCTGGTGTAATTGCTCGGTATTGATTAAACAGTCGGGCAAAAGCGGTCTGTTTTTCAGGACTGCGGATATTGGCATCTTCGAGGGCAAGTTTAACGAAGGTCGGCTGCTCGGAGTCGCTGACGGTGTGCCGAGCGATAAACTGGAGAAAGGCTTCAATCCAATCAGGTGCATTGTCCTGAAAGTCCTTAGAAATTTCTTGTAGATTAAATCCACGGGTTAAGGCTTTGCCAACCGCGATCGCATCTAGAGAAGGCAGGGCGGCTAAAACCTCCTCTAATTGTTCTTCTAAACTGCGCTCTTCACGATATTCGTAAACCGAGCCGCCTAGTACAACAAACCAAAACTCTGGTTGAATCGCTCGTTGTGCAAGCCGATGAGCGAGTATAAAGCGGGCAAGAATGGCTTTCTCCAGAGCAGCTTCTGGGGCTAGAAAGGCAATATCTGGAACTCTTAAATCAGCAGGCGGAATATTTTCCACAAAAGGTGAGATATCCAGCCAGATACATTCGTACAGCGACAGAGTTTGTCGTTGTATATCAATGAGAGGTCCGTTTATAGTTGCGACGGGTGGAGCATTGAACCAAATCGGAATACTGACTGCGTTCCCTTGAGAATCGTTGTAGGTTATTGTTTCTAAAGGTGTATCTGTATCAGTGGTGAGGGCGAGCGCTGAAACCGCTTCTCCGTTTGCATCAAACAGCCTGATAACGAGATCGGCACTTCCTTTTTCAGCGCGACGGAATTGAGCTTGAGTGTACGCAATTTCGTAATAGCCTTTGGTGTTAGTGGTTTGCTCGCCAAGGAGTTGTTCGGCACGAAGATCGCGATCGAAGGCGCGGACAATGAAACCAACAACCGGGGAATTATTTTCTCGACGAATAGTGCCGCGAACGATGAAAACATCTTCTTGAGAAATGGCAATCGTCAGGTCAACTGTTTCTTGAACCCGAGCATTATTTTTGCGGGGAGAAGAAGCAAGAATTTCTCCTTGCTGATTGTAGGCGCGAACGATTAAATCGGGGCCTCCTGCTATATCAAAACGGCTAAAATCTTCATCGGTGTAGGTAATTTGATAGTTCCCTTTGGTATCTGTTATTGTTTCTCCTAGAAGTTCTTCACCCTGACTATCCCAGTCAAAAGCGCGAACAATAAGATTAGGAAGGGAAATATTACTAGATTGAGTAACGGTTCCCCGAACAATATAACTTTGAGGCTTCTCCTCTTCAATCGCCGCTTTTATACCTTTTGAATTCAAGTATTCTTGTATTTCTCTGGCTTTGTCGGGGTCTAGATTGTCAATACAAATGATTTTGTTCAGGAGTATTTCCAAGAGTCGATCGTTTTGTCGAATCAAAACAAAAAGCAATTTAATCAACTCTTGAACGTTTTGGTTGGGGGGTCGAAGGGTGAGTTGGGCATTGGCAAAGGTATAGTTGGAAAAATTAAGTTTTTTGAACTCTTGTTGAATAACTTTAAACTCGGAGTTGCTAACTTTTTTGAAAATTAGTCCGTCACGAATTACTTGTTCTTGCAGTTGACCGTCTTGGTTAAGCAATTCGCCAAGCACTTCTAATACATTAACAATTGCTTCAATTTGGGTAAGTTCGATGTAAAGACGAGCCATTTTGATAAACCTCAAAGAAATAAGTTAAAAGTGATTGAAAGATGAAAATACAGTTTAGTGTTCGTCTAGGTAGATACTAAACACGACTTGGAAGGTTTGCTGCTTCATGGTTTTTGTTTCCTTGTAATTTTGGATTTGTTTGTGGTGCGATCGCACTTTTGTTTGCTTCTTTGAAAAAGAGGTCAGAATTGCGATCGCTGAAACATTCGTTGGAAGTGTTCTGCACTAAATTCGCTCTCACGTAAAATAAATGGATTGTTATTCTTGTTCATCGCTTTGCCAATCTTCGATTTTTAAATCTTGCACCCGACTGAACTC
>JAXHVQ010000258.1:0-2600 GCA_034189065.1 Cyanobacteriota bacterium | reverse complement strand
GTTGCAGACCCCGAAGCCAATTACGAGAAAGTGGTACAACTGTTGGCAGAGATGCGCAATACTGGAGGCGATCGCGTTTCGTTAGGCATCCAAGGCGAGTAGATTCACTTCGGAATAATGAATAGTTAATAATGAATAGTTAATAATGAATAGTTAATAATGAATAGTTAATAATGAATAGTTAATAATGAATAGTTAATAATGACCTCTTCTTAAGCACTTACACAAAATATATCGCCCATAACACTCGCCCAAAACTCCCACCGTGCCTTGTTTTTCAAGAGTCACGCTTGTGTAATTTATTTTGGCTGGGTACTTAAAAGAAGAAAATTTATATCGAGGAAAATCTACGCTCGATGCGGACAACTTACGGCCATAATTATTAGCCGATGCTCATCCTAAAGAAATTGCCGCCGCAATTCGCGCCAATAACGAGGTAGCCTAACTGATGGCGCGCGTTTATAAGCTGTTCGGCATAAAACCGCCGCGATCGCTTGGATGCTGAATGTGGGGTAGAGTAGTGCAAGTCCTGATGTGGGAGCTATTTCGAGCAAATTCGCGATCGCCACCTGAAAGCATGAAACTGGGAGAAATTGTTAGTCGTTTAGTCATCGATCCTCGGAAATTGTCGGAGTAGAAGGACAGCAAGAAATAGTGCGTGTGGCTTGGATTGTTGAACCCAATAGCGATGCTGCCCGTTTGGTAACGTTGTATGTTCGGAGGAGATTTCGATGAAACCTGCACTGTTTGACAGGGTTGAATTATTGGTAGAGTTGCCGGAAGTGGAATTGCATCCCGGCGATCGCGGCGCAATTGTTGAAAGTTATGCTGAGGGCAAGTACGAGATTGAGTTTAGCAACCCCCAAGGGGAGACTCTTGCATTGCAAGTGCTTTCCCCAGAGCAATTTTCGGTAGTGTGGCAGGCGACAACCCAGCGTTGGTTATCAGTCTCGGAACAGTTGGCAATTTTGCTCGATCGCCTTTCAGATGAACGCCAGCAGGACGTGCTGCAATTTGCTCGTTCTTTAATAGGAGCGCCAAATTGAACTTCTAAGCAGTCAATAAGGCGACTTCGGACTCGATTTTTGGGATGAGTTTTGCTGGAAAAAGCATAACCCGATACGCGATCGCCGTTTCGGTACCGCAATAAAGTTCCATCCCCGAAGCGGGATCGATTGGTGCAGACTCCTCCTATGATGGAAGAATAACATCTCCCACTCGTTACGATGCGCCTTGAGTTGCGCCCGCTTGCTGTTCGTAACCTGCGAGATGTCGCTTCTCTATTGGTACGAACATCTTCTGTGACTCAACAACCTTCTCTGCCCCACTCCCTCCCCAACCCAAAAACCCCCTGGTACGCCCGATCGCAACCCACAACGTTAGAACAGTTTGGCACCAATCCCCATACCGGATTGACCGCAGAAGAAGCCGATGCGCGATCGCATTCCTGCGGTTTCAACGAACTGGAAGAAGGGGGAGGGCGCAGTCCTTGGCAAATTCTTCTCGATCAGTTCAACAACATTATGTTGCTGATGCTGATTGCCGTTGCCGTTATTTCGGGCATTCTCGATTTTATCGACCTGCGCGAGGGCGGGGCAAACCAAGGCGGCATCCCGTTCAAAGATACCATCGCCATTTTAACCATCGTCATTCTCAACGGCATCCTGGGCTACCTCCAAGAAAGTCGCGCCGAAAAAGCCCTCGCTGCCCTCAAACAAATGGCCTCGCCCCACGTCCGAGTGATACGCGACGGACAGCCAATGGAAATCGAAGCGCGCGATCTCGTCCCCGGCGATGTCCTCCTCCTCGAAGCGGGCGTTCAAGTCTCGGCAGATGGACGATTAATCGAAGCGTCTAACTTGCAAGTGCGCGAATCTGCCCTTACCGGAGAAGCTGAAGCGGTTAACAAACGGGCAGAAGTGGAACTCGAAGAAGATGCGGCATTAGGCGATCGCATTAACATGGTCTTTTCGGGAACCGAAGTCCTCCAAGGTCGGGGAAAAGTCCTCGTCACGGCGACGGGGATGGAAACCGAGTTGGGCAAAATCGCTCAAATGCTGCAATCGGTGGAAAGCGAACCTACCCCCCTCCAACAGCGCATGACTCAATTGGGGAACGTTCTCGTTACCGGTTCCCTGGTTCTCGTCGCCATTGTTATTGGTATCGGCGTATTGCAAACCGGGTTTAGCCGCCTGCGCGAACTGGTCGAAGTGTCTCTCAGCATGGCGGTTGCCGTCGTCCCCGAAGGTCTCCCCGCCGTCATTACCGTCACCCTCGCCCTGGGAACCCAGCGCATGGTTAAACGCCACGCCCTCATCCGCAAACTGCCTGCTGTGGAAACCTTGGGCAGCGTTAACACCATTTGTTCGGATAAAACCGGAACCCTCACTCAAAATAAAATGGTGGTGCAAGAAGTGCAAACCCTTGGAGGAACCTACGGCGTGACGGGGGAAGGATACGCCCCCCAGGGAGAGTTTCTCGACAACGATAATCCCGTTATCGTCCAAGAGATTCCCGAATTGCAACTATTGCTTCTCGCTTCGGTTCTGTGCAACGATGCCGTTCTCCAGCAAAATGGCAAGGGGAACGGTTCTGCTAAA
>JAXHVQ010000257.1:0-2884 GCA_034189065.1 Cyanobacteriota bacterium | reverse complement strand
AAAGCGCGCAATTGGGTGTTAGGCGATGAGACAACGGGGTATATTGTCGTTCCCGCGCCAATTAATGGTAATTAGCTGAAATGGATGTAGATTCGCGATCGCCGATTTCTCTTGGTTAAAATATAGCATTTCGATTTGGGTTGTCAAACTCTAAATTCGGAGGAAGTCAGAATATAAGAATCCAGAATGCCAGAATTTACTAATTTGAGGGACAAGCGAGAAATTGCTCGAGGTGGGTGGTATTCGACTGTCGTTTACATTTAATTCAGAAATGCTATATTAGACCCAATTATTCATTACTCATTATTCATTGATAATGCACCCTCTACTCGACGCGAACCTTAGAGAATTAACTGTTTTAGAGCGAATTCAACTGATTGAGTTGCTGTGGGACAGTTTAGTTGAAACGCCCGATGTTATTCCCGTAACCGAGGCGCAACAACAAGAACTCGATCGCCGACTTCGCCATCGTCGGGAACGTCGCGATCGCGGTTCGAGTTGGGAGGAAGTCAAGCAGCGTTTGGGTTATGAGTTATGAACTATGGCTTGATTGTGGATTATTTTATATCGTAGAAGATGAAATGGTGTTCATTTTAGCGTGTTTCCATGTGAAACGCGATCCAAAACGCTGGCAAGAAAGACTCGATCCCTAATTATGAGAATACCTAATCGAGGCACTTTTCAATTCATTGTTACTGTAAAAATTAATCTTCAATTGCCAATTGACCGAGACGTTTCAAAATGCTTAAAACCCAATACAAATCGTTGCCGGGATTGAGAAGATCGAAGATTCGAGACACCGAATATTGAGGTATTTCGCCCTTAATTAATTTCAGAAACCGAAAACTTCCTCCATTCGTAATCAATCCAAAAATCGGGCGATCGCTGTTGGGACTCGCTAGCATATAGAACAAAATTTGCGCTCGACCGACTTCTAAAGAAAAAGCAGCCTTCTTTGATTCGATAACTGTGACCCAGAACCGATCGAATAGCGTTAAAACATCTAATTTTCCTGTTACCTTCACCCCCTCCTCATCATCGATTATTTCTATTGATTTTTCCGGTGTGATGTGAAATAGCGGTAAATAAAAGTCAGCGAGATCGAGTAGGGGAGAAAGAACCACCATTTTTACTGTATTTTCTAAAAAGGGAGGAAATCTCAAGAGATTGAAGTAACTGGTCCTAACGCGATCGAGTCGCTGACGTTCGGCTTCAGTGAGTTCCGGTAATTCGTCTTGCCACTCTCGAAAAAACTGTTCGTCTTCTATTCGCTGAAGCCGAAAATAGGTTTCGAGTTGATAAAGCGTAACTTCTTTGGCTTGCAGAGTTTGAGTCATATTAAATTTATTTATTTAGAGCGAGTAGGGTGGGCAAGGTAATTAATTCAGCTTGAAGAAGAAATCGGAAAAATCTCTTGCCCACCACCCTTGGCGAGTTAATGGTGGGCATTGCCAAGGGCGAGAGAATTTGTTGAATCTCGCTTTTGAGCGGCAATTCCCACCCTACACAATACTGAATTTGGACCGATTCACCGAGAAATTGGTTTGCTCATTGTTGTTTCTGTACCTCATAGCAGCGCAGAGCGCTGTATGAATAATATAGGCAGTATGGAGGAAAAAAGTTCTTGTTCCAACTAATACTATTTTTTGCTTTATGGATTCGCCACTAAAAAGAGCTAGCAATAAGAAAGCTAACGATGAAAGTGTCATGGGATGTAAAACATTAGACACCAGCTTTGCAACTTTGTAGAGAGAACTATTTTCCTTTACATCAAGCTGTAAATTTGTATAAATCATCTTTTATTTCCAATGCAAAACATTAAATATGGATTAAAGTTTTGGCTCAAAACCTAGAACATATATACAATTAATTTTAGCAATGTACTTACTTAACTCTTGCGACCCACGACAAAAAAAACAGTAATATCATTCCAGACTCCGCGATCGCTCGCTCTTGCCTTCAACTCAGCTTCCAATTCGACTCTTGCCCGCTCTAATTGTTGGGGAGAAAGTCGAGCAAAAGGATTGGGAAATTGACCGGGCGTAGGGCTATCAAATCCCATCCACATTTGTTTGGCTTCGTCAACGCTGATATAACTGCCGTACTGCTCTGGCTCGATTTGAATCGCTTCGTAGCCTGCTGAAGCAAGTAAATTATAGCATTTTTCAACAGTTCCGGTGGGTTTATTCATCCACAAAGAAATACCGTATTCCTCAGCAACTTTTTGAGCGGCGAGACTGCCCACAAAAGAGGTTTCAGCAAAGGCATGAAAAGCGAGGAGTCCGCCCGGTTTGAGAAAGCGATGCCATTGTCGTAACGCAGCGGTAAGATCGGACATCCAAATGAGAGCAGACGAGCAAAGAATGCGATCGCAACTTTTATCGGGAAGGACAAAAGTTTCGGCATCGGCGAGATGTAGTTGGATATTTTCGATCCCCAGCGCTTGTATACTTTTTGCGGCGCGCTCGAGCATTCCCGCAGAAATATCCACGCCGATAACTCGACCTCCATCGCCGACGATTTTAGCCGCTGCGATCGCGGCCATTGCCGTTCCCGTTGCTAAGTCTAATACCGTTTGTCCCGGTTGAATTTGCGCGCATTCGACCAGACGACGGGCAATTTTGTGATGCCACTGACTTTGGTCGTAAGTTGGACTCCGGCGACTGTATAAATCGGCAATTTGCTGTTTGTAGGGGCTTAATTTTAATGACATTAATTTGACTCATTCATTTCTTTATGCAATTTTTTTTACGATCGATTATTAATAATTTCCCCACTCCCCTCGAAACGCAACGCGCGCTTCGAGGGGAAAATAGCCCTTAGCTTAGTGACCGATGCCAATATAGCGGAAACCCGCCTTTTCAGCCTCATCGCGATCGATAAA
>JAXHVQ010000256.1:0-3060 GCA_034189065.1 Cyanobacteriota bacterium | reverse complement strand
GCGGCTAAAATGAGGCCCAACTAAGAAATGGTACTGGAGGCGAGAACCCGTTTGGTATCTTGTTGGAGAATGGCATAACCTACGCCCAATAGCGCTGTCCCCACGCCGAAAATGCGGACGACGGGATCGATCGCCTCCACCATTAACGCACAGCGCGCTAGGGGAAAAACGCCGGCTTTAACCACAGCGCCGGAAAGCATGGCAGAGACGGGAGTTTCTGATTCCGAGTGAGTCAGCGGCAACCACAGTCCCGACACAAAGACTCCCCCTTTGACGAGGAGTCCGACAAAAATTAAGGCGATCGCTTCTGGAGGGGCTTCGCGCAAACCTTCGTACTGAAAGGAGTGATTAACTTTATAAACCAGCACGGCACCCACTAAGTAAAATAGCATGGCCGTATTGCTGATGAAAAGATAGCGCAAGCCCACCCAAATCGAACGGTTGGTACGAGGGTAGGCAATGAGAAGAAAGGCAGCAATTCCGCTGACTTCCAAGGCGACGTATAAACTAATAAAGTCGGCGCAAATGAAAGTCGCGTTGACGCTGCCGTGTAAAATTAAAGCTTGGGCGTAAAAAAAAGCCGTTTTGTCGGTGCGCCAGCAGTAGAGAAAGACGGCACCAAAAACTAAAGCATTGGTTAAGATAAAATAGGCACTTGAGGAATTAGCGATTAAAGTTACGCCGAAATTATCGAGAAATTCCAGCGTTAGCGGCGACGATTGGCGGAAAAGCTGGATGGCATAGCCAATGGAAGCAAGGGCCCCAAGTAGCGCGAGATAGCGGTCGAGTTTGGGGAGGAGGTAAATGACGAAACCCATGAAAAAGGGAAGGGCCATCCAAATGATAGTGGTGGTACTCATGGCGTGTTATTTTTCTCGATCTCTTCGCTTTCTAAAGTTGGATTATCTCGCGCTAATTTCATAACACTGACCAGCATTAAAGCTTGAATTGAAAAACCGATCACAATGGCGGTTAAAATAACTGCTTGGGGGACGGGATCTGAGTAGGCGCGATTGTTTTCGGCGGCGTTAGAGGCGTTAGAAATGATGGGTGCGAACAGACCGTCTCGCGATGCAACGACGACGTAATAGGCGATGACTCCCGTACTCATGACATCCATTGAGACGATCTTCATGAGTAAGTTTTTTTTCAGGATGATGCCGAAAAATCCGCAGAATATTGTTGCGAGGACAAAGGCTTCTAGGTAAATGGACATGAGTATTGAGAGGGTTGACCGAGACGGGTAGGGCGTATAATTGGTTTCTCGGTGAGAGGTTGATAATGGCTTTGGCCCAATTCCCTATAGATAATAAGTTTTTATCCTTGGGATTTAACACGGATATCGTTTGTTGAATCGGGGTAGATTTTAATAATCTTTCATCAAGAATACACTATTTGCGATCGCCTTTTCGACTGCTTTGGAGGGTTGGGAGTGGATTCTGGGCTTGAGTCGGTTTCCCTGTACCCCCTCGCGATGCGGAAATTACCCACTCAACCCCCAATAAATTCTCAGCGCGTAGGCGCTTCTGCTCGTAGTCGGTTAGTAGTCGGCACTTTAGTGCCGGTTAGAACGAGAAATAAGTTAAAATCACCTTTGTCGTTCGTAGTCGGCACTTCAGTGCCGTTCCAGCGCCGTCCCGAGCGTCAGACACGCGGAGTTGTGTGTGGAGGCACTGGAAGTGTATTAAGTTGAGATTGGGAGGTAACGAGGGACGAAGGACAAATGACAAGTGACAAATTTCAGATCTACAGACAAATCTACAACCGCCTCGACCCCTTTCAACCGCTTCCCGCAGGAGACCCAGCTTACGTTAACTGTAACGAAGTTCGCGGCGATAGCGACATCCTCGTTGAAATTGGCAGCGAAATTATTTTATCAGATCGCATGACCTGTCAGTTGTATGCGGGACATCGCGGCGCGGGAAAATCCACCGAACTGTTGCGCCTCCAAGCAGATTTAGACCAAAAGGGGTGCTTTGTCGTTTACTTCGCTGCCGACGAAGAGGATATCGAACCCGAAGATACTCAATATACCGATATTTTGCTGGCTTGTACGCGGCAAATTCTCGACGCACTCAAGGATAATGCTAATCCCGAACCGTTGTTGAGTTGGTTAAAGTCGCGTTGGCAAGAGTTAAAGGATTTTGCATTAACAGAAGTGAGTCTCGATGGGATGAGTATTGAGTCGCAAATTGCCCAATTCGCCAAGATTACGGCAAATTTGCGCGCCGAACCCGGTCAGCGACAAAAGATTCGAGAACGAGTAAATCCTCACACTCTTACTTTGATTTCAGCGCTCAATCAGTTTATCAAAGAGGCAAAGCAAAATTTACCTTCTGGTTATTCTCAATTGGTCGTTATCGCCGATAATTTAGACCGTATTGTTCCTATTATTCAAGAAGATGGGCGCACCAATCACGACCAGATTTTTGTGGAGCGCAGCGAGCAACTCAAAAAGTTGGATTGTCATCTTGTTTATACCGTGCCAATTTCCCTCGTTTATTCCGGTCGGGCGACAGATTTACGAGATATTTATGGCAGCGACGCGCAGGTTTTGCCGATGGTTATGGTACAAACGCCCGACAATCGTCCTTGTCAAGCGGGGATGGATAAAATGAAAGAGGTTTTAGCCCATCGCATTGGTCGAGTTGACCCAAATTTGTCGTTGGAAGGAGACATTTTTGCAGATGTTGAGTCTTTAAATGCGTTGTGCTTAATGAGCGGCGGTCACGTTCGTAATTTGCTGTTGTTGGCAAAGGAGGCAATGGAATATTCGTCTGGGTTTCCCATTCCCAAAAGAGCGCTACAACGGTCTATTAGTAAGGCGAGGAATACCTATCGCAATGCGGTTTATGCCAATGAATGGGAGTTATTGGCAAAGGTTTATGAGGCAAAGGTGATTGAGAATGACGAGCGGTATCGCAATTTGTTATTTAATCGCTGTATTTTGGAATATGGTTATATAAATAATGAGGGGGAGCGGGAATGTTGGTATGATATTCATCCTTTGATTAAGGGGCTTGATGAGTTTCAGGTGGCGTTTAATGGATTAAATTCGCC
>JAXHVQ010000255.1:0-3092 GCA_034189065.1 Cyanobacteriota bacterium | reverse complement strand
GAATCTCAAAAATCGCCCAAAGCCTTACTCCACAAGAATTTCGGTAAAATTTAACCCAACCCGTTGACCTAAAAAAAACCATCGACGCACCCTCACCCGCAATAGAGGGAGGAGGTGCGTCGATTCGCCCAGTCCGATGGGGTAAAATTGCTCAAACCTAGAGATGGCAAGACTTATATCGATTTCTCACCCCCGCCGACACCCTCACCGGCAGCATCGACGCACCCCTAATTCTAAAACCCTAGCAGCAACGCCAAGTTCTGGAAATCCCCGTTTCCACCCCTGTGGCATAAAGAAACTAGAAAACCCAACACAGCGTTTTCCGCGCGAGTTCGGAATCGACTGTACTTCACTCAATAAAGAACCGCCATACCTTACCCCTAAAAAAATCGCCAACTATGTCAGAAATTTTGCTCTCCCACTCAACACCCAATGCCGAAGTTTCCTCAATCTCCCTCGTCAACCAGTTTCTCAGTTTAGAAAACTTTCAACGCGCCTGGAATAAAGTCGCCGAAAAAAAAGGATGCGAAGGAATCGATGGAGAAACCATCGCCAAATTCTCCCGCCGTTGGAAGAAAAATCTCGCTCAACTGCGAGATTCCGTCGCCAATAGCACCTATCAACCCCTTCCGTGCAAGCAAGTCTTAATTCCCAAAAAAAAAGGAGATTGGCGCGAATTGAGAATTCCCACCGTTCGAGACCGAATTGTTCAACAAGCCTTATTAAATGTCCTCTATCCTATCGCCGAACCCACATTCTCTTCTGCCAGTTTTGCCTATCGACCCAATCTTTCTTATCTCAACGCCGTCGAAGAAGTGGCGCGCTGGCGAGATTTGGGCTATAGCTGGGTTCTCGATGCCGATATCGAAAAGTTTTTTGATACAATCGACCATCAACGATTGCTGCGAGAAGTCAGGAAATATCTTGACAGCCCCGGTATTTTGTGCTTAATCAAAGCCTGGATTTCTCTGGGAATCTCTACCAAAAACGGACAAATTCAAGCCGAAAAGGGAATTCCCCAAGGTGCGGTTATTTCTCCCTTACTTGCCAATATTTATCTAGACGAATTCGACCGATTAGTCCCAGCTTCAGACCTTAAACTCGTGCGCTATGCCGATGATTTTGTGGTTTTAGCGCGAACTCACGAACGAATCATTAAAGCTTTCTCTGAAGTTCAACAAATCCTTCAAACCTTGGGTTTAACCTTACACCCCAAAAAAACTCAAATCACTCATTTCGATCGCGGCTTTCGGTTTCTCGGTCATGCTTTTTTAGATCGGGCTATTTTTCCAGCCGAGCCGCCAAAAGCACCGTCTGCGTCTAAGCATTCGGGAAACAAAAACCGTAAAAAAAAAGGTTTGGCAGACGCAAACGCAGACAAAATTAATGGCAAACGGGTTTCGACTTTTTCTGGGTCAGATTCCCTAGAGTTTGAGGAACTTGAAGTTGAAGATTTCACCTCCATTCTCTGCAAAAATATTTGGAATAAAGACATGGCAACTTTGTATTTGACCGAGCAAGGAACCACGCTTCATAAAGAGCATCAACGCTTAATTGTTCGGATGCCCGAAGACCGAAAACTCGAACTGCCAATTCGGGAAGTCGAGCGCATTCTTGTTTTTGGAAATATTCAACTAACCACTCAAGTTATTGGCGCTTGTTTGCAAGAACCGACAGTTGTTTTATTTTTAAGTCAATCGGGTCAATATCGGGGTCATCTCTGGGGCCTCAAACCCGCCCATTTAGACAATGAGTTCGTTCAGTTCAAAAAACACCGCGATCCTGGGTTCCAGTTACAGGTTTCCCAAGAGATTGTGCGAGGAAAGTTACTAAATTCCAAGCAACTTCTGCTGCGATTGAACCGCAAGCGTAGAGTGGCAGAGGTTCACAGAGCAACTTCGGGCATAGCCTCCGATCTTGCCGCGATCGATTCGGTCGATAATCTTGATACTTTGCGGGGTTACGAAGGAATTAGTGCAGCTCGATATTTCCCCGCCTTGGGTCAATTAATAACCAATTCCGACTTTCAGTTTTCCCAACGATTCCGCCATCCTCCTACAGATCCCGTCAATTCTTTGCTCAGTTTTGGGTATACCCTTTTGCTCAATAATGTATTGAGTTTGATTATTGCGGAGGGTCTGTGTCCCTATTTGGGTAACTTTCACTATGGAGAAGATAAAAAGCCTTATCTCGCTTTCGATCTCATGGAAGAGTTTCGTTCGCCCGTGGTCGATAGTTTAGCGCTAAAAGTTATTAATAGTTCGATGTTTGGGTCGGGAGATTTTGAGAAAATTGCGTCTAAAGGGGGAATTTACCTAAAATCGCCAGCAAGACGGACTTTTTTACAACAGTTTGAGAAGCGGATGAACGAGGAAGTTTCTCACCCAGAACGCCAATCTCCGGTTTCCTATCGACAAGCCATTCAGCTACAAGTTCGGCGCTATAAATACAGCTTATTGTACGAGGCGGCTTATGAACCTTTTTTGAGGATGGTTTAAGTAAACCGTTTCAAAGTAGGGACGTTCAATTGAACGTCCCTACAAATTGAACGTCCCTACAAATTGAACGTCCCGGAGAGAGCGCGCGGTGAATTTGAATCCCGGGCAATTTATTGTTTGCGTTTCGTTTAAAAACGCTATATCGATCTCAAAGATTAAATTAAATGGTTGTTATTGTGTATGATATTCCCGATGATAAGAGGCGCGTCAAACTCTCGAATTTTTTGGAAGGTTACGGGAGAAGAGTTCAGTTTTCTGTCTTTGAGTGTTTTATCAGTTTGCAGGAAATGCGACAACTTCACCAGAAGGTACGGAAGAGGGTGAAGGCGACGGAAGATAATGTGCGGTTTTACTGGCTGTCTGCCGAAGCTGTGTCGATGGTTTTGACGATTGGGGGCGAACCGCCCGAACCGCCTCCAAAGTATTATGTTCTCTAGGGTTGCGCCGATTAGATAGTTGGCACTGTACGAATCGACGCACCTCATTCCCCAATCTCCGCTGGAGGTGCGTCGGTGGATTTTTTTGGGTCAGCTCGCTGGGTAAAAAATCGCTCAAAGGCTTATATAATCTAGGTTGTAGCGAGATTTCGATTTT
>JAXHVQ010000254.1:0-3183 GCA_034189065.1 Cyanobacteriota bacterium | reverse complement strand
GGTGGACTATTCCGGTGCGGCGGGTATTAATAATGTGGAGTGGGACGCGGTGGAATTGCCCAGTCAGTTTATGGAAAACTGGTGTTACGATCGCGCGACGCTATTTGGGATGGCGAAACACTACGAAACCGGCGAACCGCTACCCGAAGAATATTACCAGAAGTTATTAGCCGCGCGCAATTATATGAGCGGTTCGGGGATGCTGCGTCAGTTGCACTTTGGCTTTGTCGATCTCGAACTGCACCATCGCTATCAACCAGGAGGCGAGGAAACGCCGCAACAAGTGCGCGATCGCATTGCGAAAAAAACAACGATCCTTCCTCCCCTCCCCGAAGATGCTTTTTTGTGTTCGTTCGGGCATATTTTCGCTGGCGGTTACGCGGCGGGATACTACAGCTATAAATGGGCTGAAGTTCTCAGCGCCGATGCGTTTGCGGCCTTTGAGGAAGCTGGGTTGGGCGACGAAGAGGCGGTGACGCAAACGGGACGGCGGTTCCGGGAGACGGTTTTAGCCTTGGGCGGTTCTCAGCATCCAATGGATGTCTTTAAGGCCTTCCGAGGACGGGAACCGAAAACCGAACCATTGTTGCGCCATAACGGTTTGTTGGCGGCGGTTTAGGAAGGGTTCGTAGAACGCGAACCGCGTGTCTCTTAAGGGCTTATCCTTTAGGTATGGGCGGTGTAACCTGGCTTCACACTCGCCCATTGCTGGATTAAGGACTTGAATCCAAACTTTTTCTATTCGTCAGCTAAGACCCATTTAAATTGGATATTCCCTGTTATCAAAGAGCTGGGTTTAAAACCTCGCCCTTACAGGGCGACTTTATACTACAGTAAATAGCATAACACCGAAACCCATCATGCACGTTCTTGAGTTTAAGGTAAAAGGAAAGCGCGCTCAATACCAATCTATTGAAGAAGCGATACGGATAGCACAGTTTGTTCGTAACAAATGCTTACGCTATTGGATGGACAGAGGTCAAAATAGAGACTCAACCTACGGGGAAAGCGATTGGATTGGACGTGGGACTTCACTGAGTTCTACAACGACTCCAATGGATACGCCGAACCCAATCGGAGGTTTTATCGAAAAGGCGATTATCGGCTAAAGTTGAATCAACGTCGCGTTTCTCGCAAAAAGATTGGAAACTCTATAGATGAAAATTGCCCCAAATATTGGAGAAATCAAGACTGTTACTAGAGCGATTCGTTCTGGAGATATTGTGTTTGATGTCGGTGCCGATATCGGTCAGTGGACAGATGCAGTTTTAAAGCAGTGCGGTCGCGATCGCCTCCAAATCCATAGTTTTGAACCTAGCCCAGAAACCTATCAAAAATTAGTGGGCAATCTTGCTCGCTCTATTAGTCTCGGACAAGTTATTCCCAATAATTTCGCTCCGTTTAATCTCGATCTTTACTGTAAACAATGGCAAATCGAACGGATTAATTTTCTCAAAATCGATCTTGGAAGTAACGCGCTGGAGATATTCAAAGGTGCCATAGGAATGTTGGAATCTGGTCAAATAGATTACCTTCAATTTGAAAGTAGTGTTGAGTTGGAAGACGAAGAAATTGCTTTAAATCCTTTCTTGGCAATTTTAAAACAGTGTCGCTACTCCTGGTTTAAAATATCTCGCGATCGCCTCAATCGCCAGCGCTATACCTTAACCCATGAGAACAACGAGAAAACGAATACTTACTTAGCCATTAACGAGCGTTTTATCTCTGGCGCATTGGGGGAGTTTCCCCAAATGTTAGATTTAGCAAAACTTTGCCGACAACATTCGATTCGACCCCGAGGCGTAATTCATATTGGTGCTTACGAGGGAGAAGAAATTAAAGTTTATCAAGAGATGAAAATGACGCGGGTATTATTCGTAGAAGCAAACCCGCAAGTTTTCGATCGCCTCCAAAAAAAGGTGGCGACAATTCCCGGGGTAAGTGTTGCTAATTATGCCTTATGCGATCGCGCGGGTTGGGTTGATTTAAATATTGCCGTTAACGAACAGAGTAGCTCAATTTTACCTCCTAGAAATGAGAGCGATCAAAGTGTTTATACTCGAACAATTTCCAAAGTTACTGTAGAAGCCAAAACTCTAGATAATCTCCTGATAGAATTAAAACTGTCGCCAGAAGAGTTTAATTTACTCAATATTGACATTC
The DNA here is from genome assembly GCA_034189065.1 of Cyanobacteriota bacterium. Classification (GTDB taxonomy): domain Bacteria; phylum Cyanobacteriota; class Cyanobacteriia; order Cyanobacteriales; family Spirulinaceae; genus FACHB-1406. The sequence continues at coordinate 1,020 of JAXHVQ010000254.1, read as the reverse complement.
AAGGGGCAGAACTTTTAGCATTACAAGGAGCAACCCAAGCATTGCAGTATATAGATGGAATTAATATTGAAGTCAATTATGAGGAAATTTATCAAGGTTGCGCTTTAATTGGCGAAATCGACGAATTTTTAGAAAATGCGGGGTTCCATCGAGTCGCGACTGCAAGTCCTTACGATCCATCTTGGGGCGATGCGTTTTATGTTAGAAAACCGACGATTTCGATGTCAACTCTCGGCAAAAATGGTGGGTTTGCCAATCAGCTTTTCCAGTACGGTTTCCTCAAAACCTATGCCCGCGATCGCCATTTGCGAGTTGAAACGCCAGAGTGGATCGGACAGAAACTTTTTGGACTCGACGATCCCCCGATTGGGCGATCGCGTCCCACAATTTCCGAAAATCCTGAGAGCAATCTCGCCACTTCCAAGATTCTTAATTCTCCCCAGCCCTTGAAGAATGTCGATTTTTGGGGATTCTTTCAATATCATACCGCTTATTATGCAAAACATCAACAGTATTGGCGATCGCTCTTCCAACCCGTTGGAGAAATCGAAGTAAAAATGCAAATCGCCTACGAACGTTTGAAGGCGAAAGGCAAAACTATCGTAGCGCTTCATTTACGACTCGGAGACTATTTTTATACTTATCCCCATTGGATTGCTCCCTGGGAATGGTATAGAGAATGGTTGCGGGGTTTTTGGGAAACTTTGGAAGAACCGGTGCTTTATCTTGCCAGCGACGATGTTGAGAAAGTGCGGGGATATTTTACCCCTTATCAGCCGATAACCGCACAAGATTTGGGCGTTCAGTTGCCAGAAGCAGCCTTTTATCCCGATTTTTACGTATTAAGTCATGGGGATGCCGTCGCGATCGCCAATAGTACGTTCTCCTTTGCCGCTTCCATGCTGAACCAGCAGGCCAAATTCTTCTTTCGCCCTCATTTTCCCTCCCAAAAATTGATTCCCTTCGATCCCTGGAATAGTCCGCCGCTGTTGCGATAGGGAGCGGGGGAGCGGGAGAGGG
>JAXHVQ010000253.1:0-3228 GCA_034189065.1 Cyanobacteriota bacterium | reverse complement strand
GGGGATGGGGAGATGGGGAGCAGGGGAGATGGGGAGATGGGGAGATGGGGAAAACGACGTATGACAAAGGACGAATGACCAATGACAAAGGACAAATGACCAATGACAAAGGACGAATGACCAATGACAAAGGACTAACAACCAATGACAAAGGACAAATTCACATCGCAGTCGAAGATACCGGTGCAGGAATTGCCCCCGAAGAAATGAACCAACTCTTTGAAGCCTTTGGGCAAACCGAAACCGGAAAACAAGCCCAAGAGGGAACGGGTTTGGGGTTGCCTATTAGCCGTAAATTCGTACAATTGATGGGGGGCGAAATCAGGGTGCATTCTCAAGTCGGACGCGGGACTTGCTTTGACTTTGACATTCAAGTCGAAATTCTTGAATCTCTAGCAACAGAAAGCCAGCAACTCCAGACCCAGCGCGTTATTGCCCTTGCGCCGGGACAGCCTAAATACCGCATTTTGGTCGTAGACGATAAACCTCTCAACCGCCAACTACTCATTAAATTGCTCGGGCCCTTGGGATTTCAACTGAAGGAAGCCAGCAACGGTCGAGAGGCGATCGCGGTTTGGAAAGAATTCGACCCCCATTTAATTTGGATGGATATGCGGATGCCAGAGATGGATGGCTACGAAGCGACGCAATCGATCAAATCGACAACTCGGGGTCAGGCAACGGTAATTATAGCATTAACAGCGAGCGTTCTCGAAGAAGAGCGCGCTGTTGTGCTGGAGGCTGGATGCGACGACTTTTTACGCAAACCGTTTAAGGAACAAGAGCTTTTTAAGACAATGGAAAAGCACATTGGGGTCAGTTATGCGTACGAAGAACCGAGTTGGGAACGAGAAGAACCGACTGTTGAAACCAAGGTGGCATTGAACGCCGAGGCGATGGCAACCCTCCCGGAAGAGGTGCGATCGCGACTACAAGAAGCCGTTCTCCAAGGGGATGTGCGACTCATAGCCAAGGCAATCGACCGCATCAGAGCAATTCGTCCCGAGCTCGCCGACGCGATCGCCACCTTCGTCGAACGCTTTGAGTACGACAAAATTCTGAAATTCTGTTAACTCAATAGGTGAATTGCGCGCTTAGAAATTACGAATTACGAATTGTTATACGTCAATGGTTCTTCATCTAAAATCCCTAACCCTCGAACGTCTTTGGCACCGACTGCCATTGCGCGCCGTTTTGGTCGTTCCCTTTGTCGTCCAAATTGTCGGTACAGTGGGATTGGTGGGCTATTTTTCCTTTCGCAACAGCCAAAAAGCCGTCGCCGACTTAGGCGATCGCATCATGGAAGGCATTAGCGATCGCATCGTCCAATCTCTCGAAACCTACACCGCTACCCCCCACACCATCAATCAAATCAACGCCGATGCCCTGCGCCTCGGTCAAATCGATCTCCAGAACTCCCGCGCCATCCAACGTCACCTGTGGCACCAAATCCAAACCTTTGACTCGGTAACCTACATTCAGTTAGCCACCGAAGAGGGTAAATTTTTCGGGGTCGAACGCTTAGATAGCAATGCTTTTAGTCTTATCCTCTCCGACCCCTCCACCGGCGGCACCCGAGACCAATACGACATCGACAGCCAAGGAAATCGCGCTCAGCTCATCGCGCGAAGGCCCAACTACGATCCGCGCCGCCGACCTTGGTATCGCGCGCCCGTTCGAGCTGGGAGGGCAACGTGGAGCGAGATTTACACTTATTTTGACTCCTCGAAGCAGGCGATTACCGGCGGTTTGCCGCTGTATGACGAACGCGATCGCCTCGTGGGAGTCGCAGCGGTCGATTTGTCTCTGTCTCAAATTAGCCAATTTTTGCAAACCCTGGAAATCGGTCGCACGGGGCAAACATTCATCATCGAACGTAACGGGTTGTTAGTGGCGACCTCTACCTCAGAAAGACCTTTTAACTATCGCAACCAGCAAGTGCAGCGACTCGCCGCCGCAGAGAGTCTTAATCCTTTAACTCGAGCCACGGCACGCGCCCTTTGGCAAAAGTATCCCGATTTAGAACGCATTCAGAGTCCTCTACAGCTTAATTTTAAGCTAGAGGGTGAGAACGAGTACGTTCGAGTGACTCCTTTTAGCGATCGCTTCGGTTTGGACTGGTTAATTGTTACGGTGATTTCCGAAGCCGAGTTTATGGCTCAAATCGAGGCGAATAGGCGCGCCACCCTGCTTTTAGTTGTGGGGGCAGTCGCGGTTGCGATCGCGATCGGGTTCTTGGCGGCGCGTTCCATTAGTCGTCCCCTCCTCCGACTGAGCGGTGCCAGCCAAAAGATTGCCAGCGGTTTGCTCGACGAACGAGTGGAGGTCGAAGGCTCGAGGGAACTTCATATTTTGGCGCGATCGTTTAATCAAATGGCCGAGCAATTGCGTAACTCCTTTACCGCACTTGCCGAAGCCAACGACGAACTCGAAACTCGCGTCGAACAGCGCACCGCCCAATTACAAGAGTCCCAGCTTCAACTCCAGCAACAGGCTCGAGTGTTGGAAGAACGAGTCAAACAGCGGACTGCCGAACTGTTGGAGGCAAAGGAAGCCGCCGAAGATGCTAATGAAGCCAAAAGTACATTTCTTGCCACCATGAGCCACGAGTTGCGCACTCCCCTCAATGCCATCCTTGGCTTTGCGCAATTGATGGAGTATGACTCTTCTTTGAGCGTGGCGCACCGGGAGAATCTCAACACCATCCGTCGCAGCGGCGAACATCTTTTGGAGTTAATTAACGATGTTCTCGATATGTCGAAAATTGAGTCGGGGCGAATGGTTCTTTTAGCAAATCCTTTTGATTTCCATCGCTTACTTGAGAGTATCGAGCAAATATTTCAATTGCAAGTTAGGGAAAAGGGTTTAAATCTATCTGTTGAATGCAGTCCCGATATTCCCCAATATCTCTGTACCGACGAACGCAAACTGCGTCAAATTTTAATGAATCTTTTGAGCAATGCGATTAAGTTTACAGACAAAGGTCGAGTGACGTTGCGCGTGTTGTCAGTCAACAGCAATGGGCCACTAGAGAGTAACGGCTCGCTTCCCCATCCCCCCATCCCCCCATCCCCGGTTCCCCCCATCACCCCATCTCCGGTTCCCCCCATCCCCGGTTCCCCCCATCCCCCCATCCCCGGTTCCCCCCATCTCCCCATCTCCCCATCTCCCAGTCCCCCCATCCCCGGTTTCCTCCGTCTCCACTTCGAGGTTGAAGATACCGGTTAT
>JAXHVQ010000252.1:0-3281 GCA_034189065.1 Cyanobacteriota bacterium | reverse complement strand
ACACCCCCTCACCCGCTACAACGCGATCGCGTCCTTGAGATTTAGCTTGATAGAGAGCGCGATCGGCAGCTTCAACGAGGATACCGGGGGATTCGCCCGGTTGAGGAATTATCATCGCCACGCCCAAACTCGTGGTGATGCGATCGCTAACAAGCGATCGCGGATGGGGAAGATTCAGCCGACGAATGCGCTCCAACACGGCTCGAGAAACGCACATTGCCCCACACAGCGGCGTGTTGGGTAAGATAATAGCAAATTCTTCGCCTCCGTAGCGCGCGACGAGATCGGCGGCTCGTTTCACGGTTTCTCGGAGACAGCGAGCAATCTGTTGTAGGGTGCGATCGCCCGATTGATGGCCGCAGGAGTCATTATAAGCTTTAAAAAAGTCCACATCGCACAGAACCAAAGAGAGGGGTTGTTGCTCTCGAGCGAGGCGCTTCCATTCGTGGTCGAGATATTCGTCAAATTTGCGTCGATTGGCGACTTGCGTCAAACTATCAATGGTGGCTTGGCTGGCGAGTTGTTGGTTGGCCGCCTCGAGCTGATGGTAACGTTCGGCGCGCTCGATGGCGAGTCCGAGTTGGGCTGCCAGTTGCGAGAGCAAGCTGATTTCGAGGGGTTGCCAGGTTCGAGCATAGCTGCACTGATGAACGACGAGAAATCCCCAGTTCGAGGTCTCGTTTTCCAGAGAATGAACCGCGATGGGAACAATGAGTTGGGAGCGAATGTTAAACTGCTTGAGATGATTGCGCGCAGCGGGTTTCAGGGAGTCTAACTCGTTGAGAAGCGAGACGGAACCGGGTTGCACGTTCCAACGCCATGCTTGCGCTGACAGACAACCCGACGCTAAGGATTCGACTGCAACATTGCCACTCCCGTCGGCATTCAAGCGATAGACGATCGCGCGATCGCTTTGTAAAACGCTGAGGGCAACGTCGGTTGCGATTTTAAGAATCTCGCTCAGTTGCAGCGTTTCCCGAAATTGGTGGGAAATCGCGCGCAGGATGCCTTCTTGTTCGGCGAGCAGTTGGAGTGCGAGTTCTGCTCGCTTGCGATCGCTGATATCGCGATAGGCACTGAAGAACCAAGCTTTCCCTTGATATTCGATGGCCGAGGTCGAAACGAGCAGCGTTCTTGAAGCTCCGTTTTTGGTACGAATGGTGGTTTCCAGATCCCGACGTTGACCGCGTTTGAGTATTTCTTTAATGCCAGCAACGGCTCGAGCGCGTGCTTCGGCTGAGGGATAAAGAAGGGCGAGAAAATTTTGAGCGTTGTTGGCCTCTTCTCCACTGTAGCCGGTGATTTCCTCCATTTTGCGGTTGTAGATGGCAAAATTTCCCGTATAGTCGCTGACGGTTATGCCTTCGTTTACGGTTTCGATGAGAATCACCAGTCGGTGTACCAAGTCTTCGATTTGCATTGGCAATTTCTGGCTGGGAGGCGGAGTTTGCAGTTGCGCTTTGGCTTGTTGCAGCTCGATTTCGAGTTGTTCGATCCGCTTTTTTAACTCCTGGTTTTGCCCCTCGAGGGCGGAGAGGGTTTCTTTGGCTTCGGTTACGTCTTCGGCAACGCAAATCCAACAGTTTCCCAGGCGAAAAGAGCGATCGCGAATCCAATATGTTTTTCCGTCTGGGGACAGCAGTCGATATTCTAAAGGGGGGGATTGTTCCTGGGAGTCGCGCGATCGCCACTCTCGAACGACATCGCGATCGTCGGGGTGAATCGCCTCGAGCCAAGCATTTTCCATTCTCGCCAAACTTTTACCGATTTCTCCCCAAAGCTGTTCGGCGATCGGATTTTGGTACGACGTTTCCCGCGTCGTCGGGTCGGAAATCCCCAGAATAATACCGAGCTGCTCGACAAATTGACGCATTTGCTCCTCAGTTTCGGCTAAATTTTTAATCCATTGGTCTAAGGCTAGCTTCAATGTTCCTCCAATGATTGTTATCGCTGGGATCGCTGCCTAGAGAATGTCTCAATAATTTTAATCTGATAATCTCTCTAATTTTAATCAATTTTATCGCGAATGTGGTGGGACTGAATTTAGGGACTGAATTGGACTTAAATCCAGGAAACACCGGTTTTATACGACCTATTCTTATTTACATTCTCTATTTATTTTTTCAGGAGTTTTAAATCCGGAAAAATAAATATTTGAATTAAAAAAGTTTTGAATTTTTAATAACATCTAAGTTTTATCACTTATTATTTTATGAGAGGTTTAGAAGAAAATCAATTCTTGCGAGAATACCGAGGGTCAGTCGTCCGCTCGCGATCGTCTATCTTCCCCTAAAATGCAATAAATGTTTACAATATAATTAATTTTCCTAACGTTTTGAGAAAGAGGATGAACCACCCCAGAACTCAGCGCGCCATTGTCGCAGGCGCGGGAATTGGCGGACTCACTGCCGGTGCGTTACTTGCGCGCCTTGGCTACCAAGTTTTAGTTTTCGACCAAGCCCTCGTTCCGGGGGGGTGTGCGTCCACTTTCAAGCGACGCGGTTTTACCTTCGATGTGGGTGCCACCCAAGTTGCCGGCTTGGAACCGGGGGGCATTCACAAGCGTATTTTTGACGAACTGGGCGTAGAAATTCCAGTAGCAACACCGTGCGACCCCGCTTGTGCCGTATTTTTACCGGGAGAACGAGACCCCATCAATATTTGGCGCAACCCTCAAAAATGGCGTGCCGAACGCCAACGGCAATTTCCCGGAAGCGAACCCTTTTGGCAGTTAATGGCAACCTTATTTAACGCCAGTTGGCAGTTTCAACTGCGAGATCCCGTTTTGCCGCCGCGCAACCTGTGGGACGCAGGAAAACTTTTGTCTGCTTTGCGTTGGGATACCCTCATCACTTTCCTCTTCACCTTCCTCACCGTTGGAGATGCCTTGCGCTTGTGCGGCGTGGCGGGAGATAAGCGGTTGCGGACGTTCCTGGATATGCAGCTTAAATTGTACTCCCAAGTTGATGCCGAAGAAACAGCTTTATTGTACGCGGCGACTGCATTGGGGTTATCCCAGGAACCTCAAGGATTGTATCATTTGCAAGGTAGTATGCAAGTGTTGAGCGATCGCCTCGTCGAAGCGTTGGAAAAACACGGCGGAAAACTTTGGATGCGTCACACCGTCGAGAAAATTCACATTGAGTCGGGAAAAGTAACAGGCGTTACTGTTCGCAACCAGAAAACGGGGGACATTTGGACCGAAGCTGCCGATGAAGTCGTTGCCAATGTCACCGTCCAAAATTTAGTGCAAATGTTGGACGAAGATGGGGAGATGGTGA
>JAXHVQ010000251.1:0-3284 GCA_034189065.1 Cyanobacteriota bacterium | reverse complement strand
GTTGTGCCGTTTCTTCGGGATGTTGTTCGCAGTAATCGACGTGGGAGCGAAAGGCGGGTAAAAAAACAACTTGGGGTTGGAAGTCGGTTAGAAGCGATCGCGCTTTTTCTTCATCCCGAATATCGAGAGGAACGTGCTGGGGTTGGGGAAACTGATGATACGTCGCCAGCGTCTCCCAACCGCGATCGCGCGCCGCTGTCGCTAAATGAGAACCTACTAATCCCGATGCGCCAATGACTGCGACTTTCATACTTCTCGATAAACAAATGGACTTTTGAATTCAGAAAATGGCACGAATTGACGGTCTCTTTCCGAGACGATTGGTTCGTTGCATTTCCACGGAATGCCGACAGAGTTCCATAAAATACCGCTATCGCATTCGGGCGCATAAACAGTTGAAACATTATATACCATAATTGCCTGCTGGCTGGTTACATAAAAGCCGTGGGCTAAACCGGGCGGAAGATAAAGAATATTAGCGCGTTCTGCACTTAACTCAAAGAGTTGCCACTTCCCATAAGTTGGCGAATTTAATCGTAAATCGACCACCGCATCGAGAATTTCTCCAACCAAGCAGTAAACCAGTTTAGTATGATCTCGCGGGGGAATCTGAAAGTGCAATCCTCTCAAAACATTGCGTTCCGAAACTGAATAATATTCTTCTGCAAGATTAAAGTTAAGGTTTTCTCGCTCAAACATTTCTTGATGAAAAACCTTGACAAATTTACCCCTTGTATCTCTCCTAATTGCAGGAAAGATTTGATAGCATCCCGGAATTTGAGTCTCTTTGATGTCCACCGTTCCGTCACGCGCGATCGCGGCAAAATTGTTTTATCGTTTCGACCCCATAATTCAACATCTCCTCGGTCAAACCCGGAAACAGACCCATCCAAAAGGCATTTTCCATGACGCGATCGGTCGTTTCTAGCGCTCCGATCGCGCGATACTCGATATTGTCGTAAGCGGGTTGTTTGGTCAAATTTCCTCCAAATAATAAACGAGTCCCGATGCGCTTCTCTTCTAAATATCGAACCAGTTCGTTGCGCGTAAAGGTCGCATTATCCTTCACGCAGAGGAGAAAACCAAACCAACTTGGCTCGGAATTTGGCGTTGCTTCTGGTAAGAGTAGCACATCTTGTAAATCTTGTAAATTGCGATGTAAAAACTGGAAATTTTGTTGGCGCTGTCGGACAAATTGGGGTAACTTTTCCAACTGGGCAACGCCGACGGCTGCCTGCATATCGGTGAGTTTTAAGTTATAGCCGATGTGAGAATAAGTGTATTTGTGATCGTAGCCCGCCGGTAAATCGCCCAATTGCCAGTTAAACCGCTTGCCGCAGGTATTATCGACCCCAGGAGGACACCAACAATCGCGACCCCAATCGCGAAAAGATTCGACAATTTTTTTGAGGCGACTGTCGTTGGTTAAAACGGCACCGCCTTCGCCCATTGTCATATGATGGGCGGGATAAAAACTAATGGTTGATATGTGACCGAAAGTTCCTGTTTTTCGGTTTTCATAGAGGCTGCCGACAGCATCGCAGTTATCTTCAATGACCCATAAATCGTATTTTTCGGCAAACGCCATCACCGCTTTTAAATTAAAGGGATTGCCCAAGGTATGGGCGATGGCGATCGCGCGAGTTCGAGGCGATCGCGCGGCTTCGAGTTGGCTGCAATCAATGTCATAGGTTGGTAGTTGAATATCGAGGAAAACGGGAACCAGTTGGTTTTGTAAGATCGGGTTGACGGTAGTTGGAAATCCCGCCGCGACGGTAATCGCTTCATCGCCCGGTTGTAGGCGGCGATCGCCAAGTTTGGGCGAGGTGAGGGCCGATAGCGCCAATAAATTCGCCGACGATCCCGAATTGACTAACAAACAATGCTTGACTCCCATCCACTCGGCAAAGCGACTTTCAAAATCGGTGGCGTAACGTCCCGCCGTTAGCCAAAAGTCGAGGGAGGCATCGACTAAACGGACGAGTTCGGCTTCATCAAAAACTTTGCCTGAAACGGGAACGTAAGTTTTGCCGGGAATAAACGGACGGTCTGAAAATTTGTGCTGGTAGTAGTCGCGGACGGCATCGAAAACTCGCGATCGCAATTCTGATTCGCGATCGGATTTGGAAGAAGGATTCATAATAATTCGCAATTAACAATTAATAATTAACAATGAAACGTCTCTACTGACGGCTGACCGCTGATAGCTGAATGCTTACTTATTTTTTGCTCGAAAAAGCTCTTATACCACGCGATGGTTTCTTGCAAACCTGCTTCTAAATTGTATTGGGGATGCCAATTTAGTATTTTCCTTGCTTTTTCTGCCGAAAGATGCTGATGTTTAATTTCGTGTTGGGCTCGATCTAATATAATCGGCTGCAAATCTTTCCTCCCCATTATCTCTAGAATTTTCTCAACCATTTCCAGTACCGTAATCTGAATCTCGTTGCTAAAATTAAACGCTTCGCCCGCAACTTCAGCCCGATTCATGCGTTCGGCAAGATGTAAATAAGCCAAAGCGCCATCCTTGACATAAAAATAGTCGCGGATGTAACTGCCATCGCTGCGCAGTTCGACCGGTTTGTTATTCAGCGTCGAACGAATGGTATCCGGAACGATGCGATTAAAATTCAAATCTCCGCCGCCATAAAAGTTACCGCAGCGCGTGACGCAGACGGGCAAGTTATAGGTTTTGGCGTAGGTTTTACAAATCAGATCGGCGCAACTTTTAGAAACATCGTAGGGATGTTCTCCTTTGAGGGGCGTATTTTCATCGTAGGGGAGAATTTCGCAGTCGCCGTAAGCTTTATCGCTGGAAGCTACAATAATTCGGCTGACATTGCCAACGCGACGACAGGCTTCGAGAAGGTTCCACGTTCCTTGAATATTGGTGGCAAAGGTACCGATGGGATGGCGGTTGGCAATGCCGACAATGGTTTGTGCGGCTAGATGAAAAACGGTATCGATTTCGTACTCCGCGATCGCGCGTTCTAAGAGGGGTAAATCTTCCACGCAGCCGCGTACAATTTCGATATTTTGATGCCAGTTTTCCGTATACAATCTCGCTTCGGGAACAAAATCGCGAATTAATCCCACAACTTTTGCACCGCGCCTAAGCAATTCTTCAACTAAATAGCTGCCGAGAAATCCCGTACATCCGGTAACGAAGCAAACGCGATCGCGCCAAAATTCATCTTTATTTAATGTTAATTTTTCTACCATACTTTCCAAGGGGCGCGGTTGTTACTCCACAACTCATTGAGAATTTCCATTTCCCGGTACGT
>JAXHVQ010000250.1:0-3314 GCA_034189065.1 Cyanobacteriota bacterium | reverse complement strand
TTCCGGTTTCTCCCCATCCCCCCATCCCCCCATCCCCCCATCAGCCTTAACTTAGGTCATTCAACCGGATTTTATATAAGCCCTACATAATCTGTTTGAGTACCGACACATCCGCCGAACCAAAATGAATACTCAAGGCAATATGAACGTTTTCCATTGTTTGCACCAGCCAGGGTACCCCATCTTCTGCCGAAAATTCGTAGTGATTGAAGAGGATCGAAAAGCGCTTTTCAAGGTGCGGTTTGACTTGGCGGCACAATAGAGCAACTTTGAGCAATAAACCAACCGTCGGTGTTGCCCCCATATTCGTAATCATATCGACGAAAATATAGTGCTCTAGTTGCTGAGGACTTTCGACAACCAGGAAGTTTAATAATTGACTCGAGGTTCTTAAAATCAAAAAGTCATTAGGTCTTTGAGCGTCATATCGCGTTAGGGTATTGTCCAAATAGTCGTAGAGTTTTTCGTTAAACTGAAGTTTCCGGTACTTGGGAGCGATAGACCCCACTAAGTAATTGTACAGTTCCTCTTTGAATTCTCGATAAGATCCCAGTTGTTGCGATTGAACCAGAAAGTGCTGTGCTAAATCTCGATAAGTATAGCGTCCTTCAACTTGACCGATAAATTGTTTGAGGGCTGCACCTAATTCGCCATCGCTGAGGAGGGTTGGATTGGCAACAGGGGAGAGCTGGCGTTGTTTGCCGGGTTGGACTTGCTCCTCGCGCGCCACTCGGGCCAGTCGAACTTTATAGGTGACAAACTGAGAGAGATCGAATTCAAAGCGTTGTTGAATGCGCGTTTGAATTTGGCGCACGGTTTGCTGGTGTTCGTAGCTGCTATTGCCCGATAAGAGACAGTGTTCGTAGAGGTAGGGATAGCGTTCGATGAGATTGGCAATGGGCTTGGAACCGCTGTCGCGATCGCGTTTTGGAGCCTGGACGACTCGCGCCAGACGTTGTAGGGTTAAATAATGTTCGCTTTCTTTAAATTGCTCGACGAGATACCGAATGCGCCGCGTTCCTCGCGATTGACTGCTGCCTGAAGGCGGCGTTTGCTCGAATAATGCAACGAGTTCGGGAATGTAAGAGTGCTGCTTGGATTGGATTTGCCACCGGTTGACTAAAATGTGGCAGCATCGATTGAGAACGAGTTTGAAGGTTTCCTCCGCTTCCTTGGCGCGGGCTAGTGTTGAGACAACTAGCCGGATCTCAGGATCGCTATAATCCCTGGCTTCGATAAAGAGTTGGCGAAAGCGCTCGAGCAGTTGCTCGGGCGATTCAGTCCGCACGCAGTCGAGGATATGATCGTACAGTTGCTGCTCTTGAAAGCTGCCCTGTCGAAGGTAACTATCGCTTAAGGTAGACACTACTGTCTCTTCTCCCTTATATAACCGCTAGGGATGTCATGTTTGGCTCGAACTGTCACTGGCTTGCTTCCTCCAATGGGAAGCGTTGAGTCGCAGATGCGCGCTTGCTAAATTCCCAAGCATGGTATATTTTTGTTCAATTTAGAGGATGGCAACCCTGTTGGTCAATTTATCGAGAATGAGTTTAGACAACTGCTTTCTAAATCATATCCCGTTCGTTAATTTTCTGCTGTGGGTGATATCGCTGGTAGTAATGCTTGAATTCTGGGTTCGCTGTGGCGCGATCGCCGATGATACAATCGGGTTGGCACGCAGCGCGATCCGCAATTCCATCGTGGCTTGAAGGCGGACGGAATGGGGCGATCGCGATCGGGGTTGAGAGTGCGCTTCATCACTATACTCGCCTGTTCAGCTCGCTCTCGACCCCAAAAAATCCAACTCGACTGAAAATAACTTTATCATCAATTTTGACTCCTTACTCCTATGCTTGCTCGATTTTCCCTCGCTCAGCTTCGCGATACGATCTCTGCCGACTCCTTGACGGTCGGGAAGGACTCGGACATTCTGGAAGTGAGGGGAGTGGCGACGGATACGCGAACGTTACAACCCGGAGAAATTTTCGTCGCATTGCGGGGAGAAAACTTTGACGGACACGAGTTTGTGCAGCAGGCGGCGGACAAAGGGGCGATCGCGATAATTGCCAATGAGATCGGTTCCCTCGCGGCAGAAAATATTCCCCAATTTCGAGTTGAGGATACCCTCTTAGCTTACCAGAAACTCGGACGGACATGGCGCGATCGCTTCAATCTTCCCGTTATCGGCATTACGGGATCGGTGGGGAAAACCACGACGAAAGAGCTAATTGCCGCTGTTTTAAGCACTCGGGGCAAGGTTCTCAAAACGGAGAAGAACTACAACAACGAAATCGGCGTACCCAAAACTCTCCTACAACTCTCTCCCGAACACGATTATGCAGTCATCGAGATGGCGATGCGCGCGCGGGGGGAAATTGCGCTGTTGACTGAAATTGCACGCCCCACCGTGCGAGTTATTACGAATGTCGGTACGGCGCACATCGGACGCTTGGGCTCGCGCGAGGCGATCGCCCAGGCGAAATGCGAACTCCTGGCGACGCTTCCTGAAGAGAGTATCGCTATTTTGAATGCGGATAATGCCCTGTTGATGGCCACAGCCCAAACCGTTTGGCACGGCGAAACCGTCACCTATGGTTTGGAGGCGGGGGACGTACGCGGCACCTTACTCGACGGGCAAACCCTTGTTGTGGAGGGAATGCAATTTCCGCTTCCCCTTCCCGGACGGCACAACGCCTCTAATTATTTAGCTGCGTTAACCGCAGCCAAAGTTTTGGGCATTGATTGGACTCCTTTAACCCAGGGATTGACAGTAGAATTACCGGGAGGGCGATCGCGTCGGTTCTCGATTGGCGACAACATTGAGGTTCTCGATGAAACCTATAATGCGGGGTTAGAGTCTACCGTCGCCGCGCTGCACTTGTTAAAAGAAACGCCAGGAGAGCGTCATATTGCCGTTCTCGGCACGATGAAAGAGTTGGGAGAACAATCTTCTCATTTGCATTTTCTCGTGGGAGAAACGGCGAAAGCGTTGAAGATCGATCGACTGTTTGTTGTGGTAGACGACCCGGAAACGGAAGCGATCGCTGCCGGTTCTGAAGGGATTCCAACCGACTGCTTTACCGATCGCGAGAAACTGTTGCAGCGCTTGCAGGAAGAGGCGCGATCGGGCGATCGCATTCTTTTTAAAGCTTCTAATTCCGTGGGTTTGAGCCGCGTCGTCGAGCAATTTGCGCAAGCAATAGGAAACAGAAGGTAGAAGGTACCACTTCATACTAAATCCGCTTATAAAGAACTATTTGGGGCTGACACCGGAGATGGGGAGATGGGGAGATGGGGAGATGGGGAGATGGGGA
>JAXHVQ010000025.1:0-53511 GCA_034189065.1 Cyanobacteriota bacterium | reverse complement strand
AAGGGGTTTTGACTCATTTTAACGATAATTCGTCCTTTCCCATCAATTTTTTCGGGACTCTCTTGTGGTTAGTTTCCCCTTGCTGTCTGGCTTTAGGCTTTTTTCAGCAAGCCCTATATAGTCACAAGATTTTAGCCCATAGAGCAATGCATCGGATTTGGACGGCAGCGAGGAAGGAGGAAGAATTTTTAGCGTAATGCGTAGCGATGCCGCGCCATCGCTTAAGGTGCAGAAATGTATTTTCGACACCGGCATACCATGCGCATCCACGGCCAGATGTATCTTGGTGTTGAGCCCCCTTTTGTACGACCCATTTGTTGATTTCCGCCTTGGGCTCCGGTTCCATAAGGTGGTGGGTTACGGTGCGGATACAAAGCTTTGCGTTTTTCCCAAAAATGATGCCCGCACCTAACCCACCCTACGAGGTATGATATTTGACGCGATCGCCGTATCAATATTTCGCGAGATATCTCTTAATGATGCACCTTTCCCCATAACTCAGTCGCCGTTGATATGAATAACGACCTCTCGAAAATGCGATCGCGTGCGATGTTCCCACAGATAAATCCCCTGCCACATCCCCAATGCCAAACGACCGTTGGCAATAGGAACTTGTTCGGAAGTGCGCGTTAAAGCCGACCGAATATGAGCTGGCATATCATCGGGTCCTTCGGCATCGTGGATATAACTGCTACCATCTTCCGGGACAAGCTGGGCAAAAAAGTTAGCCAAATCGCGCAGAACGTCGGGATCGGCATTTTCTTGGATGACGAGAGAAGCAGAAGTGTGGCGTACAAAAATCGTACACAATCCCGTCTTTACCCGCGCTTCTGCGACAATATCCTTAATTTGAGGGGTGATGGGATGAAAAGATTTCCCCCGCGTTTGCAGTTGAATCGTTTTTTGGTAATTCTTGAGCGTATTTTGTTCCATCCTTCATTCCTGGGGGATAGGGGAAATATCGATCTCCCACCGTTAGTAGTCAGCGCTTCAGCGCTGCAACAATCAATACAAACTCTATTCTCCCACAAATTGAGCCGTTTTACCCGCTGGCGCACGAGCTTGAGTCATTAATTATTTCCAGGTACTTAAGAATAGACCCAAGAAAAATAGACTGTTCATTTAATGGGTTAGAAAGTCTATGGCTAGAAACTTCAGCGCTTCAACGCTGACTACACAACCCAATCGTTCGCTCGAGAATGAGAAAGTCTGTTGCCAGAACTTCAGCGCTGAAGCGCTGACTACAAACTTAACGACTTTCTAGATATCTTCGTTGGAGTTGGGGACTTCAATGGCGCGATCGTTGAAATAAAGTTCGATTTCTGTACCACCTCGTTCGACTTCAAGTTCGTAAAATGTCCCTTGAGGTGTCAGTTCGATCTCCCGCTTGGTTATTGTATAGTCGGGATATTTCTGTTGAACGCGACTGAAAATAACGGGGGGAAATTGAAGGTCATCGGTGACTTCGTATTCAGTTTCTAGCCACGTTCCATCGGACGCAAATTCAACTTCGTATTCGATTCCATTTTCGCTGAAGGTTGCTTCGTAACCATAGGAGGGTTGGACTTCCCAGGTTGGCGAAATTCCGGGGTGTCTTTGGTTAAAGGCAGTTTGGACGTTGTCGGGAATATTTTGAGCGTTTTCGAGAGTATTAGATGGTTCGCAAGCGCTGAGAATGACGATTAATGCAGGTAAGGCTAGTTTCTTCATGAGAACTTCAATGGAAATTGAACTTTATCCCCGTGCTACAAGGGCTTGAGGTAAGTTTTCGGAAATATTGATGAGGTTTTTTCTCGCACAAAGTAATAAGGATAGTTTGCGCAAGTTAAACTGAGGATTGCTAAGTTGGGGAAAGGCGCGATCGCGCGAGTTAAATTTCGACCGGGGGGCTAGTTTTTTCGACCCTTTGATGGTACTATTTAGATAATGGGAATAGTGACGTTTGTTAATGAGTGCGACAACTTCCATTATTAAGAATATAATATCAAAAAGTTCGGCAAAAGCCAAGCCCTTTTTTCAAAAAATCCCCCCTTCTTCCTCGATACGGTAAGGATGGAGCGCCAATATTAAACTGAGGATTGCTAAGTTGAGAAAGGGCGCGATCGCGCGAGTTAAATTTCGACCGGGGGCTAGTTTTTTCGACCCTTTGATGGTACTATTTGGATAATGGGAATAGTGACGTTTGTTAATGAGTGCGACAACTTCCATTATTAAGAATATACTATCAGAAAATTCGACAAAAGCCAAGCCCTTTTTTTCAAAAAAATCCCCTTCTTCCTCAATGCAATAAAGGATAGATTGTGAAAATCAAACTTAAACGACCACCCCTAAAGAGAAAAGACCAAAAAACGAAGAAAAACCAACTCATACCAAGTTCGCTAAATCCTGCTACAATCCTCTCCCCATCCCCCCCTCTCCCCATCCCCCCCTCTCCTCGTGCAGCCTTTCTCAAAAACGGTATAACTTTCCTCCTCATTGCCAGCTTAATCAGCGGTTGCGGCGGACTATTTGTCACGCCCCAAATCCCCATTGGCGGGTTAAACAGCAACGCACCCGACGAACATCCCTCCCTAAGCGCAGACGGACGCTACCTCGCCTTCGCCTCCGATCGCAACGGACATCGAGACATTTACCTCTACGATCTCAACGCCAAAACCCTAGTCCCCCTGCCCAACCTCAACCGCCGCGACTCCTCCCAAAACCAACCTTCCCTCAGCGCAGACGGACGCTATATCGCCTACGTTTCCACAGAACGAGGCAAAAGCGATATCCTTGTATACGACCGACAAAGCGCGCGATCGCAACTCCTCACCGCCAACCTGCGCGGTTCGGTATCCTCCCCCACCCTCAGCGGCGACGGCAGTTCGGTTGCCTTCCAAACTACCCAAAGAGGACAGTGGAATATTGCCATTGTCCAGCGCAATGGAAGCGGGAACCAGTGATGGAGAGCGGGGGATGGGGAGAGCGGGGGAGCGGGAGAGCGGGTGACGGGGAGCGAGGATGCTTAATTTAGATGCGTCTTAGCTTAGCTGATGGCTGAGGTGCCGATAGCTATATAAATAAGCCTTCTAAAGAGAAAAACCAGATAGGGAAAGTCCCGCCTAAACAGAAAGCATTTATGCTACAACAGTTTTTAAGGCGGGTTGAAACCTCACTCCTCCTCCGCCACAACTCAGTACAGTTTCAACACAAAAATTAGTCAAGGAAAAATGGGGCGAAACGATCTGCAAAAAGCAACATGGGGCGCAGTGGCGCTTCTGGCAACCTCCAGCTTCAGCGGAGTCTTACCGCTCAATTTTCCCAAACTCCATCCCCTACAAACAAAACCCGCATTCGCCCAAAATAGCGACGAACAAATTAGCATTCGCGTTTACGAAACAGCCAGTCCTGCGGTTGTCTCCATCGAAACTAGCGACGGCAATGGCAGCGGCAGCATCATCACTTCAAACGGTTTAGTGCTAACCAACGCCCACGTCGTCGAAGGAGAACAAACCGTCGAAGTCATCCTCGCAGACGGACGACGCTTTACCGCCGATGTTATTGGGTTTGGCGAACGAGGTGTCGATTTAGCAATGGTGAGAATCCGCGACGCAAATAACCTACCAACGGTGCGCATCTCCCCGCCCGGTTCGGTGAGAGTCGGACAGCGCGCCTTCGCCATTGGCAACCCCTTCGGACGCTTCCAAGGCACCTTTACCACCGGAATTGTCAGTCGCATTGACGACGAAAAAGGCATCGTTCAAACCGACGCAGCCATTAATCCCGGCAATTCGGGAGGGCCGCTATTAAACTCCCAAGGCGAATTAATTGGAGTCAATACCTCTATTTATACGCGAGGTAGCGGCGGCGGAAATCTGGGCATTAGTTTTGCGATCGCCGTCGAAGAAATTGCACCCTTTCTCGTTGCCGTGCGCGAAGGACGCGCGCCCACAAGCAGTCAACTGCGACAGTCATCCCTCAGCGCCGACAACCCCCCCCAACCCATTACCCTCAATGGCGAAAATCTGCGCGGCAGTCTCAGTCGAGAAGATAATATTTTACCCGCCGATAATAGCGTTTTCGATGTTTATTCCTTTGAGGGTCGAGCGGGGGAAGAAGTTGAGATTACAATGAATAGTAATGAGGTGGATGCTTATTTAATTCTGGTGACTCCCGGCGGGCAAGATATCGCCCAAGATGATGATAGTGGGGGGGGAACTAATGCCAAAATTGTCGCAACTTTACCCGCTAATGGAACTTATTGGATCGTTGCCAATAGCTATCAAGCCGGGGAGTTAGGAAATTATACCTTGCAAGGACGAGTCAATGGAAATTCGGGCGATCGCGCGACTCGTCCGGGAGAGGTTCTCCTCCGAGAATCGGGCATTTTGGAAGTGGGGGCAAGCGTGTTACCCTCCGATGGCAGTTTATATCGAGAATACACCTTTTTCGGTCGAGCCGGTCAAACCGTAACCATCGATTTAGAAAGTCCCGACTTCGACACTTACTTAATTATTATCGATCCCAACGATCGCAAACTCACTGAAAACGACGACTTGGGCGAAAATAGTACCAATTCTCAGGTTATCGTGACGTTACCCGAAACGGGAAATTATCGCGCGATCGTCAACGCTTACGATCGCCAAGGACGGGGACGGTATTTACTGACGATTCGTTAGGTTGTGTAATTCATACTCGGGGAAGCAATCCTAGAGACAAACATTCCTTGAACAATAATAAAGATTATCAGTTTGTGCCAACGGTCAACGGCAAAAATGCAGTAAGCTAGTCCGGCAGAGAGTCGGTTCTGATGGGGAACAGCCATCAGACGTAAGGGGGAAAGTTCGGTGAAAGTCCGGCACTGGCCCGCAACTGTCATTCGAGGGAACTCGAGGCTTATTTCACAACTTGCCTCCCCATCGATGAGTCAGAATGCCCGCCCACTCTTCGATGCAGCCAACTTAAATAGACTCGATCCGCGAGGTTCGGATTGAAGGAGGATAGCCTTGCAATTTAATTTTACAATTCCCGAAACACTGCCCCCGTTGCCCATTCAACGCCCGCTGTTAACCGTGGGACATGGAACGCGGGATGGGGCAGGAAGACAAGCCTTTCTCGATTTCGCGATCGCCTACCAACAGTTAGACACCTCGCGTCCGGTAGTGCCTTGTTTCCTAGAACTAACCGAACCCAGCATCCAAGAAGGGGTGGATTTATGCGTAGAACGCGGCTACAGCGAATTTTCCGTCGTCCCCATTTTACTCTTCGCCGCCCGCCACAACAAATTTGATGTAACCGGCGAACTGGATCGCGCGCGCGATCGCCATCCCCACCTCAAATTCCACTACGGCAGTCATTTTGGCATCAATCCCGAAATGCTATCATTGTGGCGCGATCGCCTTGCCGAACTAGACCAACCCCAACACAATCCCCAAGGTATCGATCGCAAGGATACCCTACTTTTAGTCGTCGGTCGAGGGTCGAGCGATCCCGATGCCAACAGCGACGTTTCCAAACTCGCCCGATTGTTGTGGGAAGGAAGCGACTATCTCAGCGTCGAAACTTGTTTTATCGGCATTACCCATCCCCGCTTAGAAGAAGGGTTTCGTCGCGCCCGACTCTTCAGTCCAAAACGAATTATTGTCTTGCCTCATTTTCTGTTTACCGGCGTTTTAGTCAAAAAGATTTTCCAAATTTCCGCCCAACAGCAACAAGCTTTCCCAGATATTGAAATCTGCAATTTGCCCGAAATTGGACCGTCTCCCTCGTTATTTTCCCTACTGCGCCAGCGAGAAATCGAGACGCAACTGGGAACAGTGCAGATGAATTGCGAACTGTGCAAGTTCAGGCTGGCAGCCGTCGAACCTCACGCCCATTCTGGGGAGTCCCACGCCCATCACCATCACCATCACCATCATGAAAATACGCCCGATCCTTATGCCGATGCTAAGCAATATCATCAGCGAATTTGGCAAGTTCCATAGATAGAGAGCGCAATTTCCCTTACTTGAAGCGTTGTAGGGTGCGTTAGCGACAGCGTAACGCACCAAAAATCTAGCAATAATGTACCGAAGTCTTCAATTACTCATATCCCACATCAACCGAAATCTCAGAAACGCGATCGCTTCCCCAATTTTCCGAATAAACCCCTTGCGCAATCAAGCGATGAATGCTAGAAAATTGCCATTGTTGAGGCATTTTGCAGAAACCATGCTTTACTGGATTGTAATGAATATAATCGCAATGATTTGCAAAATCTTCTTCGTCTCGAAGGGCGTGTTCCCAATACCTGCGCTGCCAAAGATTGCTTTCTTTGCGTTTTTGGCGAGAGTTCGTAATTTCCACTTCGAGCTTAAGTTCATCTTTGCCAGTTTTTGTAACAAAAGTTTTAATAAGTCGCAGCCGAGTTGCATAGTCGCTGTCTTCATCAGGGAGCGTTAAAATACAGTGAAAATGGTCGGGCAGGAGAACAAAAGCATCAATCGTAAATGGATATTTTTGACGGACTTTTTCAATCGCTGCTCGGAGAGTATGACGGGCTAAAGGATTACACAACCAAGGATAGCGCTGGTAAGTGACCAGGGTGAAAAAATAAGTTCCGCCTGTTATTTGAATTCTTTTATAATTGGGCATCTTTTGAATTTTTTTGGAGGCGGTGCGTTAGCGACAGCGTAACGCACCCTACAATTTTACTACGCCGGCAGCCCTAACTTATCTTATTGATAAAGAGGTTTAGGGTTCGGGAAGATTATCGGGATCGATGCCTTGCGATCGCAAATATTGTGCTCAACGTTCTGCCCGTTGCCGCTCTGTTTCCGCCCGTTGCCGTTCTGCGACTAACTGTTGGCGCATCTGTTCCATCGCCGTTTCTGGCGGGGGATAAATCTGTCCTCGCTCGTCGGTCCATGCTAAGATTTCTCGAAGGATGCCTCCAATAACCTATTGCGATCGCCCCATTCCCAATCCCACTTCCGGCATCCAATAGGGTTCGCCAATTTGCTGTTGGTACTGCCCGTCAATTAACTTGTAAACCTCGAAAGGCTGACGGCGATCGCGTCGCCAAAATTCGGGATTATAAATTTAGGTTTTAGGTTTTAGGTTCTAGAACAAATGACAAATAAGCTAACCGTGCCGCTTTTTATCCGTTGGCGGCACACCAACTAAAATCCGTTGATGAATGACTAATGACTAATAACCAATAATCAATGACACAAGTTACTCAAACCGAACTGATTGCTGGCGCAGTTGCGGGAAAAGTGGTTAGTTTTCCCACCGATACCGTCCCCGCCTTAGCCGTCCGTCCCGATCGCGCAGCGTTAATCTTTGCTCTCAAACAGCGATCGCGATCGCAACCTTTAATCCTCATGGGCTCCTCTTGGAGTCAGTTGCGTCCCTTCGTCTCGGGCAGCGAGCGAGAGTTTGAATTGTGGGGGGAGGTAGCCCAAAAGTTTTGGCCGGGTGCTTTAACCCTCGTTTTACCCGCCTCCCTCAACGTCCCCCCCCAAATAAATCCCCTCGAACCGACAACCATAGGGGTGCGCGTCCCGAACCTCCAACTCCCTCGGGAGATTCTCACAGCAACCGGTCCCCTCGCAACAACCAGTGCCAACCTTTCAGGAGAACCCCCTCTCGAAACGATCGCGGAAATCGATGCGGTTTTTAGCGAAGTCTTGACGCTGGTTCCTACACAGAGCGACCCTCAGCTAAAATGGGGAAATGGTTTGCCATCTACCGTTGTTAAATGGAAGGGAACGCGATGGGAAATCCTGCGACGCGGCCCGATCGCGGATATTTTGGATTACAAATTATAACACCACTTATGAATGAGATTGAAGTTCTGCGCAACGAAATTGCAGCTCTCAAAGAGGAGTTACAACAAACTCAGGTCGCCTACGATATGGCCGTGCAAATGAGTCAGTTTAAAGCGGGGTTTTTGGCGCGGACTTCTCACGAATTGCGATCGCCCCTCAACAGCCTCATCGGACTTCATCAACTCATTCTCTCGGATTTGTGCGACAGTCCCGAAGAGGAGCGAGAATTTATTCATCAAGCCCATCAGTCGTCGTTAAAGCTTGTACAGTTAATCGATACAATTGTCGATGTGGCTAAGACGGAGTACGGAACCAATCGCTTGGAAATTGTGCCGTTGCAACTGAGTCGAACTTTGAACGAACTCGATTACCTCACTCAACTGCAAGCAGCTAATCGCGGTTTCCCTATCCGTTTTACCCCTCCCGAACCGGATCTTTACGTGATGGCGGACGAGCGACGACTGTTACAATTGTTGCTAGCCCTAGTGGATACGTCTCTTGCCTATATGGAAGAAGGAAACATTGAAGTTTCAGCCCAGCTTTCAACCCAAAGCGACGGCGCTGCGATTTGTATCGATCTCCATTCCCCTTTAAAAATTTGGGGCGAACCTGTCGATTTACTCCAACAAGGGGCTAAAATTACCCCCCAGACGGCGAAAGAACAGTTGATAGCTTCGCCTAAAGCCCCTTCGCCGGGGATGAATTTAATACTCGCTCAAACTTTACTCGATTCGATGCAGGGCAAACTGGAAATTATTGAAATTCCCTCGGATGGCGACGACGGCAAGATTACACGATTGCAGTGCGTCGTTCCTCTTGGGGATGCTGAAGTTGTGGATCGGGCGTTACGAGACGACTAGCGCCGTTAAGGAGAACCATTGTGGTGGTGGAGTTGTATTCAAATCCGATGCGTTCGTAAAAGTTCTGTTGATGGGTTGTCATCAAATAGACTCGTTCGACGCGGTTGAGGCGAGGATGGGCGATTGCGGTTTCGACGAGTTTGCTTCCCAACCCTGCACCGCGATAGTCGGGGTGCACCACGACATCCCAAATGGTGGCGCGATAAATGCCGTCGGAGGTGGCGCGTACGAAACCAATGAGGCGATCGCTATCCCACAGGGTGATGACGGGATCGCTATTGGCGATGGCAATTTCTAGGTCTTCGAGGCAACGGTCTTTTGCCCAGAATGCGGCGAGTTGAAACAGTAAAAGGAGTTGCTGGAGATCGACTTTGGCTTTATCGGTGCAGAACACGATGTTGCGGCAGTTCATTGGCAGTCTTTCCTAGTGCTTTGAGTGAGGGTGAATCGTTGCAACGAACGCTTAGATAACTGCGTTCGGCTCATCTTTAACTGTGTTGAGGGTTTTTGGCGCTCCAACCCGTGTAAGACTTCTTAACATTGCAACATTTAACTTAGGATTTTAACGGGAATTCTCCAATATTCAATACTTTTGGCAGTTTTTGTCAGGAAATCGAGATAATTGGTCATTGGTCATTGGTCATTGGTCATTGGTCATTGGTCATTGGTCATTGGTCATTGGTCATTGGTCATTGGTCATTGGTCATTAGCCATTGGTCGTTCGTCCTTTGTGGTACTGTCGAGAATCTCTCTATCTCAAAGACGCGATCGCGCGACAGTTGGGAAATCGCTACTCATTTTCATGACTAGATATAGCGTTTCTGCGCGCTCAGTCTGCTAAGATACTCCACACCTAGCGCAGCGCCCCCATGAGGGAGAACATTAACGGCTGTTAACCTTCGATGGCGCGATCGCGAAAAAGTAAGTACAATTGTATTTAATTAGTTCAAAAATACTATAGAAAGAATCGTTAACGACGATGACCCATTCCCGCACCCCACGTTTCAAAACCTCAGCGCATTCGGCGAAAAAGCGCGATCGCACTCAACGTCACTCTCAACGCCAAGAACTGCGCCAAAAAGCAGCCGATCTCGGACTGCCGAGACGAAAAGCTATCTTTCCTGAAGGCAAACTGAGTCCCAGCTATGGAGACCCCACAGCAGTGGACGATCGACCTTTTGCGCGCTCAACTCCTTGAAAATCCCAGAGCATCTTTCACTCGACTCAACACTCCCTCGGCGCAAAAGAGCGCCTTTTCTTTGCCTTCTTTCAACACCGACTCTAAATACCCTTCATCTGCCATAATTTCTTTGTATCGCCATTGGATGGGCGCGATCGCCTCGATAGTTGCTTCGGTTAACAACGGCTTAAATTGTCCCCAACCCATCGATTCGCATTCTTGGGCGACTTCCCCTTTACTTTTACCCGAAAATATGCTATACAGCGTCAAAAGGTTATGACATTCGGGACGTTCCGGGTTATCAAACTCCAACCCCTTGAAAGGATCGGTTTTGCAGCGCTTAATTTTTTTAGCGATCGCGTCCGGTTCGTCCAACAGTTCAATGCGACTTGCCGGTGCGGGGTCCGACTTGGACATCTTCTTCGTCCCATCAGTCAAACTCATCACCCGCGCGCCTTCGCTGCGAATCATCGGTTCGGGAAGTTTGAGAATGGGAGTGTCTTTTGTGCCAAAGCGGTCGTTGAGGCGAATCACAATATCGCGCGTCAATTCGATATGCTGTTTTTGGTCTTCGCCGACAGGAACTAAATCTGCATCGTACAGCAGAATATCGGCAGCCATCAAAACGGGATAGTCTAATAAACCGACGCTCACATTTTCCCCTTGTTTGACCGCCTTCTCCTTAAATTGAATCATGCGTTCGAGCCAATTGAGCGGGGTAATGCAGTTGAGCAACCAAGTGAGTTCGCTGTGAGCGCTGACGTGAGATTGTACGAAAATGGTGGAGTATTGAAGATCGATACCGCAGGCGAGATAAAGGGCCGCGATCGCATAGGTATCGCTAGCGAGGGTCGCGGGATTGTGCGGCACTGTAATCGCGTGGAGATCCACAACGCAAAAATAGTTATCGTACTGGTGCTGAGTCTCAACCCAATTGCGAATTGCGCCTAAATAGTTACCAATATGAAGATTGCCGGTGGGTTGAACTCCCGAAAGAACTCGCTGCTTGCTCATTGAATGATGATTTGGGGTTGCGCTCTTGGAGCGTACTTGCTTTGACGTTTATTTTATCAGGTGCCGCCGACAACTGGCGATGGCGATCGCCAGCGATGGTTGATTCCCTATTTTTATCCTGTTTTTTTCAACTCGCGTAAAGATGTGAATTACAAGGAACCTTTCGGCGAAATATCCGAAAATATTTCATCAAAAAAGTTCTTCATCGCTTCCCAAGACAGCTTATCTGCCTCAGCATTATAGGCCGTTCCCTTTGATGGGTCGTCTCCCGCATTAGGATCGGTAAAACTGTGAACCGCTTCGCCATACATCACCAATTGCCAATTCGTGCCAGCCGTTTGCATCTCTTGAATAAAGTCTTGCACCTGTTCCATTGGCACTAAGGGATCGTCCGCGCCGTGCAACGCTAACACTTTACCTTGAATCTTCTGTGCGTCGGTGACATCGGGGGTGTCGAGGTTGCCGTGAAAGCTGACAACACCGGCGACAGGTGCGCCACTGCGAGCGAGTTCGAGGACGGTTCCGCCGCCGAAACAGTACCCGATCGCAGCCATTTTTTCGGGTAGAGTTAATTCATGGTCTTGGAGAACTTGCAAACCGGCGTTGGCGCGATCGCGTAATAATTGGCGATCGCTGCGATAAATTCCCGCTTGTTGTGCCGCTGCTTCGTTAGTTTCAGGACGAATGCCTTTGCCGTAAATATCGGCAGCAAAAGCAATATAACCCAATTCTGCCAACTGCCTAGCGCGCTCTTTTTCGTATTCGCCTAATCCTTTCCAAGCGTGGACGACTAATACGCCGGGACGCTGACCTTCGATTTTGTCATCGTAGGCGAGATATCCTTCGAGAACGGCTTCTCCTTGGCGATATTCGATGGTTTCGGTTTGGATTTCGGGCATCATCGCGCGGACTGAAGTCGCGATCGCCAGCAGCGCGATTAAGGGAACGATTAATAGAGGCAGGAGATTTTTTCTCATGGGATGTTCTGGGGGGAGTGCGCCGTTGAATTGAGTTCGATGGCATTTTAAGGCGATCGCGCCGATGGGTCAAGTTTTTCAGCGTGCAAGCTCATGTTCGCTGCTTTTGACAATTTTTTATATCAATGTGCATTACGCAGCCATCAATCCGACGTTGGTCGTCCCAGCCTACATCGATCGGTTGATAATGGTTGCGTTCTGTGTCAAAGTTGAGTTGCCTTTCGATGTCGCCTTTGTAGGAACCTGATGTTGCGTAATCTGTAATGATTTGTTGGACGAAGGTTTGATATTGGGCTAGTTGCTCGCGATCGCGATATCTCAAGACAGTTCGATCGTTAATATATTGACCGAGTGACGATAATTTTCATAGGGTATCGTCCCATTCTTTCTTTCCAAGGCGCGTTTGACGACTTCGTGGAACAAATCTTTGGCAGGCATAGGCGCGATCGCGATTTTCTCCTATCTATTGGAGAGATACGCCATAAGCTTTTGAGCCAGCACAAACTTTTACCTTGCTTCGACGCGCTGCAAATGGTATACTAAAGCGCGCAACCCCAACCGATAACTTTCCGCCCCAAACCCGCTAATTTGACCGATCGCAACGGGAGCAATATAAGAATGGTGGCGAAAGGCTTCCCGCTTATAAATATTACTCAGGTGGACTTCGACAGTGGGTAAATTCACCGCAGCCAGTGCATCTCGAATTGCGACACTCGTATGAGTATACGCCCCGGCATTGACTAAAATGCCGCTAGCGAGAACCGCAGCGGCGTGAATCTTATCGATGAGAGCGCCTTCATTATTAGATTGAAAGCAAGATACTTTCACTCCCAATTCAGCTCCCTCTCGTTCCAAAAGAGAATCGATTTCGTCTAACGTGACGCTACCGTAAATCCCTGGCTCTCGCTGTCCGAGCAGGTTTAAGTTAGGACCGTGTAGAACCAGGATAGTCGGCGATGACTCTGCCTGCGAATTCAAGCCTTGAGTCATTACCCGTTACTGTTACGTCTCGGACGTTGTGGATCGTTGACAGGTATGGGAATCAGCTCGGTTTCTGGCTCTGCCTCAGGTCCCAGTAGGGTTTCAATCAGGCGACGCGCCCATTCCTTTAGCTTTTCCAATACCTCATCTAAATAATCCATTGAAAAAAAAGCTCCTGTTGAGACTTACCTTTTATTGTATCTAGCCATTGGTAAACTTCAAGCTTCAGAGGAAGTCAATCTCACATTTGATGAAGATTGCGTTTTTCTTTGAAGCTGCCCGCTGGCTTTGGGCAAAACCAAATAAAAACTTAATGGTCTTGCCATTAAACTTCATGGATATGTACTTAACAATAACACAATTTATCCGAAAGTGTTAGAGCTAACCAATCTCTGCGTCTAGCATTCAGCTCCTCTCCGGCTGGTTCTGGTTGGTTGAACTTTGTCGTCGGGAGCCTCAACTATCGCGCGCCGCCCCCTCAACCTCAGCCCCAATACAGCAACTTACGACGGAGGCGGTCGAGGGCGTGGTTGGCGCTCAGGGCGCGGATCGTAGCGCGATCGCGTTCTGCCCCAAAACGATACTCAAAAATATCGACGCTGCCATCGGGTGCCGCCAGTCCGATGTAAACTAAGCCGACGGGTTTGTGTTCGCTTCCCCCACCCGGTCCGGCGATGCCGGTAATGCTCAAACTCCAGTCTGTGGCAAATTGTTTTTTGGCTCCCAACGCCATTTGTTGAGCCACTGGTTCGCTCACCGCCCCCAGTTGCATCAACACCTCGCGTCCCACACCTAATACCGACATTTTAACCTCATTGCTGTAGGCGATCGCGCCGCCGAAAAAAAAGTCGGAACTGCCGGGAATCTCGGTCAGCAGCGCGCCTAGTCCCCCTCCCGTACAGGATTCAGCCACGCTCAAGGTCTGAGCGCGATCGCGTAACAAGTCCCCCACAACCGACGCTAACGTCTCCTCATCCGCCCCAAAATAATCCTCGCCCGCAATCTCCTGTAACTGGCGCGCAACGGGGTCAATAATAGCTCTCGCCGAACTTTCAGAAACCGCCTTTGCCGACACGCGCAACTTAACCACCCCCTTTTGAGCATAAGGTGCAACCGTGGGATCGAGCGAGTCAAAAAAAGGCGCAACCTTCGCTGCCAATGCCGACTCGCCAATGCCCCAAAACTTCAACATCCGGCTATAAATAACCTGTTGTCCCCATCCTTGTCCTTGCAAATAGGGAACGGCTGTCTCCTGCCACATTCGATATAATTCCGAAGGCACCCCCGGAAATGTCAGTAGCGTCAACCCTTTCTGGGGCTGCCAAATCAAACCCGGTGCCGTACCGCTGACATTGGGCAAAATCGCCGCGCCTTCGGGCAAAAGGGCTTGTTTGCGATTATTGGGAGTCATTTGTCGCCGCCGCTTGGCAAACTTTTCGGCAATATCCTGGACGATTTCTGGGCGTTCGACGAGGGGAATCTTAAAATAATCCGCGATCGCGCTGTGAGTCAAATCGTCGGGAGTCGGTCCCAACCCCCCGGTAAAAATGAGAACAGAGGCGCGATCGCAAGCCGTTTGCATCGCCTGTTGCAACCGCTTGGGGTTATCCCCCACAACGCTTTGAAAATAGTGGGGAATGCCCAAACGAGCCAATTCCCGAGCGAGATATTGAGCGTTGGTATTAACAATATCTCCCAACAGCAATTCCGTTCCCACACAAATAATTTCCGCACTCATTCCATTTATTTTGGGGTTGACTAATTACATAAAGTGTGAATTAAAGCTGTAGCTATGAGTTTCAGCAATTGACAAACTCTGAACTCTGAACCCTGAACTCTGAACCCTTTTCACACTCTTATGCTGCGCTTAACCTGCCAGCCCACATAGCCCAACAACAAAGTTGCGCCAAGGGCGTAAGCATCGCCGCTAGGAATACCAGAAAATGCCATTGCCAAACTGCCCACCCACAGCGTCAGCGCATAAATGAACAACACCGTCAGGCGGTGGGAAATCCCCGCTTTCATCAAACGGTGATGGAGATGGCGTTTGTCGGCCAAAAAAGGCGAATGGCCGCTGCTGAGGCGCGAAACAATAACCGAGGACATATCGACAATGGGAACGGCCAGGATTAAATAGGGCAAAATTACCGCCGTTACCGCTGTGCTTTTAACCAAACCCAACACGCCGACTCCAGCAAGGGTAAAGCCCATAAAATAAGCCCCCCCATCGCCCATAAAAATTTCGGCTGGGTTGAAATTGTAGCGCAAAAAGCCCAACGCTCCGCCCGCTAGAGCGGCTACAATTAAGGCTGCCGCCGGTTGATTCATAAATAAGCTCACCACCAACATTACGAAGGCGGCAATGCCCGAAACGCCAGCCGCTAAGCCGTCTAAACCATCAATCCAATTGATGGCATTGGCCATGCCAACCAACCAAATTATAGTAACAGGCAGACTTAACCACTGGTTAATATCCACCAATCCCCCAAAGGGAATCGAGAGAAAGTCAATACTGACTCCCATTCTCCAGGCGGCTGCGGCAACCAGCGATTGCAAGATTAAGCGCGAGAGAGGGCGCAAGTTAAAGAGATCGTCAGCTAAACCAATACAAAAGAAACCCGTTCCGCCCAGAGTGATACCGAGAATACCGTTTTTTTGGTCGGGGGTTAGCCCCGTGAAAGCACCTAAGAACCACACAATCGCGAGGGCGGTGAGGGTTCCGACGAAAATGGAAACGCCGCCAATGCGCACCATCGGCTTTTGGTGCATTTTACGCTCGTTGGGGCGATCGACATGACCGCTTTTAAGACCGATGGTTTTAACAACGGGCGTACACCATAGGACGACGGTGGAAGAGGCGAGGAAGGCAATGAAATGATAGAGATATTGATGGGCAGGCATCGGGATTGTAGGCCTACAAGGATCGCACAAAGTCTACATCACTTTCGACCGTTTCGCCTAGTAATCCGTATTTTTTTCGGCGGAAGGGAGAAATTTGTTCGATTTTACATTGGCGCGGGTTTAAAAAACAATTTTGGGAATTAATTCCCATTGGTTCTGCGAGGCTTCCCGCGTGCCAATGCCGAGGAAACCTCCTCCTTCGCGATAAACTCGTACAATGGAGTCGTTGACTGCTTCTGTGGAAATGCGCTGTCCCTGACACCACCGTCGCGCGTCTTGGGGGGGAAGGGCGATCGCGTCATAATGTTCGAGTAAGGTGTCTGGGGGAATGGGTTGGAAGTTTCCCTGTTGACATTGCATTTCCAGTTGCTCGAAGGTTACGCTATTTGACAGTTGCAAGCCGCAACTTTGGGTGCGAATTAGGGCGGCTAGGGTACCGCCTGTTTGGAGAATAGTACCTAAGTCCCGCGCGATCGCGCGAATGTAAGTTCCGCCACCGCACGCGATCGCCACCTCTACTTCGGGAAATTCCCCCGGATGCCACCCCAATATTTCCATGTCGTTCACTTCCACCCTTCGAGACGGCACATCCACTTTTTTCCCTTTCCTCGCCAACTCATACAAGCGCTTTCCATCGCGCTGTATGGCGCTGTAAGCGGGCGGAATTTGTTCGATTTGACCGATAAACTGAGGTAGAATGGCTCGAACTTGTTCTACGGTTAACTGCGATGCGGGTTGCTGCGAAAGAATTTCCCCTTCTAAGTCATCTGTCGTCGTTTGTACGCCTAAGCGAATCCGCGCGCGATAGGCTTTGCCCTCGGGTAAAAATTGTAACAAGCGCGTCGCCTTGCCAACGGCGATGGGTAAAACTCCCGTCGCTAACGGATCTAGAGTGCCTCCATGTCCCACTTTTTTCAGCTTCAGCAAGCGTCGCACCTTAGCAACGCAGTCGTGGGAAGTGAAGTCAACGGGTTTATTTAAGTTGATAAAACCGATTGCTGTTTGTTTGTCATTGGTCATTGGTCATTAGTTACTGTTTACTGGTCACTGTTTATTGTTTCATCGGAATTTTAATCCTAAATATCGTTCCTTGACCTAAAGTTGATTCGCAGTCTAAAGAACCGGCGTGTTTTTCGACGATAATTTGGTAGCTAATTGCTAAACCTAAACCCGTACCCTTTCCTAAAGGTTTTGTCGTAAAAAAGGGATCGAAAATTGAATTAATAACAGCAGGTGGCATTCCTTTACCATTATCAGAAATTTCAATTAATGCTTGATATTTTTGAGTAGATTCTTCTCGATGCAGCCGAGTTTCAATCGTCAGTTTCCCTTCCGTTTCTTGTTCCTCGATTGCGTCAATTGCGTTGCTAAAAATATTCATAAACACTTGATTGAGTTGTCCCGCGTAACACTCGACAGGAGGAAGATCGCCATATTCTTTAATGGTTTCAATTCCTTTTTTACTATCTTTTGCTTTTAAGCGGTGCTGCAAAATCAATAACGTACTGTCAATTCCATCGTGAATATCTACCGCTTTGCGCTCGGCTTCGTCAAGGCGAGAGAAGTTACGCAAGGACAGAACCAACTGTCGAATGCGTTCGGAACCCATTTTCAAAGAAGCTAAGATTTTGGGTAGATCTTCTAATAGAAAGTCAATTTCCAAATCCTCTTCGCGTTCGAGTATTTCAGGAATTGGTTCGGCATATACCGAACGATACAATTGCAACAATTCAAGTAAATCGTGGGCGTACTCTTCTAAGTAACCGAGATTTCCGTAGATAAAATTAACAGGATTATTAATTTCGTGGGCAACCCCAGCGACCAGTTGCCCCAAACTTGACATTTTCTCGGTTTGAATCAACTGGGTTTGAGTTTTTTGCAACTTCCACAGGGTTTGAGTCAATTCTTCTTGTTGTTTTTGACTTTGGGCGAGGAGAGAGCTTTGTTGGAGAGCGACTCCTAAATGGGCGGCAATTTGGTAAATAAACTCAACTTCTGAATCCTTCCAACGTCGGGGCTGACTGCATTGATGGACGCACAACAGTCCCCAAAGTTGGTCGTCTTTGCTTAAAGGAACGATGGCGCAGGCTTTGACCTGGAATTGTTCGAGGGTTTCTCGGTAGCAGGGTTTCAAATCTGCTGTGCTGAGATTTTCGATCGCGCGAATTTGCCGATCGCGATCGCCGTTGAGCAAGGACTCTCGAAAGCAAGGATCCTGAATTTTAACCGATAAGGCGGAAGGAAACTCCCCCTTAACATCTTCGGCGACGAACTGACCTTCGCTGCACTCCGAGTCGGGGATAAAGCGGAAAATCGCCGCGCGATCGGCATTGAGCAGTTGACGAATTTCGGTTGTTGTCGCTTGAAAAATCGTTTCGAGGTTGAGGGACTCGCGGATTTTACTGATGACGCGAAACAAGGTTCTTTGCCGTTCGGTGACGCGCTCTAATTCAAAGGCTCGTTTGGTCGCTAGGGTGGCAGCCATGTGGCTTTCTTGGTACAGTTCGGCTTGGTGGATGGCGACGGCGACGGCATCGGCGAGTTGTTGGAGCAGTTTAATTTCCCGATCCTGCCAAGTCCGGGGAGCTTTGCATTCGTTGGCGACGAGGAGTCCCCACAAGTTTTCGCCGATGCAAATGGGGACGATGGCGGTGGCTTGCACTCGCAAAAATTGTAGAAATTGGCGATGGGCGGGGGTCAAATGGAAGTCAGTGGAGACATCGTTGATGGTTTGAACTTGCCGGTCGAGATATCTTTCGAGCTCGATGTCCTCAAAGCGCTCTGAGGGACTATGCAAACCGAGAACCGAGGGCCAGTTGCCTCTACGTTCCTCGACAATGGGTTCGACCTCGTGTTGGGCGCTAAATTGATAAATGACGACGCGATCGGTATTGAGGAGGTTGCGCACTTCTCGGACGACGGCTTGCAGGGTTTCGTCGAGGTTGAGGCTGCTGCGAATGCGATCGCTCACTTGTCGCAGGACGCGCGCAAATTCGAGGGATTGTTGGAGTTGGGCGGTGCGCTCGCCAACGGTACGCTCTAAGCTACTGTTGAGACCGTGGATTTGTTGGTAAAGTTGGTGCTGCTCGATGGCGATCGCAAATTGTCGAGCGAGGGCGGTTCCCAGTTCTAAGTCTTCGCCCGTCCACACTCGCGGCTGTCCTCTTCTGAGTTCGCACCAGGCTTTAAAGGACTGGCGGGGAAGCACTTGTTTTTCGCTGCGATCGAAATAGCCGCCCCAAAGGGTTTCGGTATCGATTTCGTTGCGAAAGATGGTTAAACTGCCTAACAGTTGCTGGCGATAGTACAGCGGAAAGACGAGCATTCCTCGAATGGCAGTGGCGCTGAAGGCGGGGGTTAGCGTTCTCAGGGCGGGGGTTTTATAGAGGTCAACGATGGCGATGGGGGAAATTTCGGGCAGTCTCGAGCGCGTCGGGTTGAGTTCGGTGCCGCGTTTGAGGATTTGTTGCCATACGGGGTGTTCTTCGATGGTTCGCCCAAAGCGACGATCGACGACATCTTCGCCATTACCGCAGGTGTACAGGTCGGCGCTTTGGTCGTCTTGGGAGGCGATATAGAGTCGGCCCCCCGAACCGTTGAGGGCGGCGACGGTTTCGGAGAGGGCGTGTTGTAGCCGAATGGTTTGGAGGGAGTGGAGGAGGTTGGAAACGCGGTTGATGATGGCTTGTTGTCGGGTTTGCTGTCGCGATCGCGCGAGGCTATTGGCTTGTTCGATGGCGATCGCCGCGCGCTGGGCAATCCACTGAAAGATTTGCAGGTCGTCGGGGCCGATTTCTCGGGGTTCGCTATGGTGCGCGATCAGCAGCCCCCACAGTTGGCGGGCTGTCTTGGAGTTGCTTGGTTCTTGACGGACTTGGAGGGGGGCGACGAGGGAAGATTTTACGCCCATCGTCTTGAGGTATTCTAAGTGGCAGGGATCGACGTGGCGATATTCAACGAACTCTGAGTCGAGGGAGGCTGTCCCCACTGCCGAGTCGCCGTTCGTCCAACCAATTAATCCTCGATCGACATCGACAATCGAACGCACTCCGCGTTGCAGGTACAGCATTCGGGTTCGATTGGGAATGTCGTCTGCGGGAAAGTGCAAACCGCCGAGGGAGGGCAGGCGATCGCTTCCTAAACGTTCGGCGACCACTTCTCCACTGCCATCTGGGTCAAACTGATAAACCATCGTTCGGTCGGCTTGCAAAAATCCTTGGGCCTCGCCTACTGTTGCCGCTAAAATTTCCGGCAATTCTAAGGATTGATGAATGCTATGGGCAATTTGCTGGATTAGGCGAACTCGATCCATTTCGCCTGAAACCGCAGCAGAACAACTCTGGGATCCGGTCATTGGGTTCTTTTTTGTACTTCTAAAGGACTTTTTAAATCTATATTTTTACAAATTTTAATATATTTTTAATGTAAGAGCGTCGGCTGCCCTTGGAGCGCCGGTTGCTAAAGGGAGTTACAATAGAGGGCAAAATCGAGAAAAACTGTAAAGCGCGATCGCGCTCTAGGAAGGCGAATATCAATTTCTCGAACAATCTGCCGCCGCGAGTCTGTGCGGCTCGGGTCGAATCTCTTTGACCTCTTGAGATTGTTTTGGGGCGGGTCAAAGGCTCCCTTGGAACCCAACTCCCCAAAGTGACCATAGCAACAGCACTCACTCGCTCTTAAAAGCTGCTGTTGCGGGAGAAGATTCAAACTGGACAAAATTTCGGACTCAATCCGTAATTTTCTCAGATCGACTTTAAGTAGATGTAGCGTTTGCCCCGACTGATTTAGCATTCCCTACGGAAGCTGTTTGACGATAATGTGCGTTCCCTCTAAATACCGGATAGGGATCGCAGCCGACCCCAATCGAGGGCGTAAAAGGATGGAAATTGCAGCCGCCAGAGAGTTTGTTCGCGATCGCTTTTCGGGCGTGGAGCTGTCGGAAGGCGAAATCGAAAACCAACTGCTCGAGCAATTCCGTAAGGATATTATAGAGCAAGATGGTTCTTTCTATCCAGAATCGGCGGAAGTGTGTCTGCGCTGCTGGGTTTCAGGAAGGGTCGAACAAACTTGCATTCAGCTCGAGCTGCATTTTGGCAAATCAGAGGATTTTACCCGCTACGATAGGCGCGTCTCCCGAAAGCTTTCAACTGCAAGGGTTTTGGATCGCGATCGCGGAGGCTACGGCATTGTTGATCGAGAGAACTTTTGAGTCCAATACCCAAAGATATCTTTACGCGCGAGTCGGCGGTACGATTTCGGAAGAATAGAAGAATGGAAGAATAGAAGAATACAGAATTTTTCGAGGTTAAATACCGGCGCACAATTGGTTTCGGCTCGCTATAGAGTTTCCCAAGAACCAATTACCAATTACCAATTACCAATCGCCAATATCCCCGACCTCATTCCGACACAACTTTCAGTTCCTCAATATTCCAAAATGCACCGCCGAGTGCCGAATATTTAATCGGTTGAATGCGATCGCGCACTGCTGCCAAAGACAAAGGATTAACTAAATAAATAAATGGCAAATACTCACTAGCAAGGCGCTGGGTTTCCGCATAAATAGCCTTGCGCTTTTCCAAATCGAACTCGCCCGCCGCCTGAATATAAAGTTGATAAATTTCAGTTTCCCAATCGGCAACTTCCCATCCTTCAAGGGTTTTTTGACCGGGTTGCGGCTTCTGGTTGAACATATGTAAATTCCCCTCGGGAAACCAAACATTTGCACCGTTATTGGGTTCGTTCCCTCCCGTCAGACCGAGCAAGATACAATCCCAATCTAAGGAATCAGACAGCTTATCGACTACCACATTAAACGCCAACGGATTGGCATCGACTTGCATTCCAATTTCAGCCAAATCTTGAGAAATTTGCGCCATCATCGACTCGCGCGTTTTATTTCCCGCATTCGTTGACAGCGAGAAGCGGACGCGATTGCCATCTGCATCTAAAAGTTGTCCTTGAACGTTATATTTAAATCCTGCTTCCTCTAACAAAGCTTTTGCTTTTTGAGGATTGTGCTTATAGCCTTCTAAGCGATCGTCATAAAAAGGAGACTGCACAGAAATCGGCGAATTCTGCGGCGCGCCTAACCCGCGAAAGGTATTATTAATCATTTGTTCGTAGTCGATGGCATAGGCGACCGCTTGTCTGAATTTGACGTTATTAAACCAGCGGGATTTAATGGGAGAAACTAAAGGATTGCCATCGCGCTTGCCTTTGTTTAAATTAAATAAAATAAAATTCGTGCCGTAGGCAGAACCTCCGCTGTAAATGGTAAAGTTGCCCCGTTCTTCTTCCCGTTTCAACAAGGAAAAATATTCGGGCGAAACGGAAATAGAGTCTAAACTTCCCGAACGAAACTGAAGCAGAGCCGTATCTTGATTTTCAACAATTTCCCAAACCACTTCCTGAATGTAAGGAAGAGAATTTCCTTGTTCGTCTTTTTCCCAGTAATAGGGATTTTTTTCAAAAATGACGCGCTGGCTGGTGGCATAACTTTTGAGTTTATAAGGCCCGTTGACAATAATCTCGTCTGGTGATGTATCGACTCCCCATTTACTCAGAAAAACCGGATTGCCTTCGCTATCCTTTTCTTCAACAGATTTCTGCAACGCATGGGCGGGTAAAATGGCTAACCCCGTTGCGCCTAAAAATGGGGCAAACGGTTCGGGAAATGTAAATTCGACCCGTTGCTCGTCCAATTTGGTAACCGTGGGAAATTCGCCGCTTTGACCAATTCTCAAGCTATCGCGAACGTTGGTAGGAATCTCTTCGTTTAGAAATAATTGATTGTAGGAAAAAATGACATCATCCACGGTGAGAGGTTCGCCATCCGACCATTTTAAATCCTCTCGCAGCGTGAAGGTTATCCGCAAATTATCCGGCGATACTTCCCAAGACTTAGCGAGGACGGGTTCGATTTCTCCAGTCAGGGGATTTTCGTCCACCAAACCTTCGTAAGTCAGACCAAAAATATTGGGCGACTCGGCATTAAGAACGTAGTTAAACGTTTTCGGGTCGCTTAAAATACTGAGGACAACTTGGGGGACTTGTGCGGCATTGCTCTGTAGGATAGCAGGAGAACATCCCGAAAGGGCGATCGCGATCGCCATCACCAGCGCCAACCCGCGCCACCCCGCAGCAGCTATGTTCTCGAAGAAGTTTTTCATAACGTTCGCAAATTTTCAGTTTATAACACCATACCGGATGGGACTGAGTGGGGACGTTGCCACTTTTGACAGGGAAAACTTTTGTCTTTTGAGTTCCAAGCGCTTAATCTAAGTATCGGGTTCGATTTGAGTACCGATGTTGACGAGCAGCTCAACTTAATATAGATTCCCAAGGGCAAACGGCGATCGCGATCTTCTACATTTTCCCCCTAAGCGTTACAAGGCTGTGGCAAAATTTAATTACGTTTGGCTCTAAATCCCAATTTTCTATTTTAAATTCCCCGCGCGCGATTTATCCCCCGCCGAAACCTTAAATTTCACCCTATCCTCCCAACGATGGCGACTAATCCAACTCTCGCAACCCAATACGACCCCTCCACCACCGAAGCGAAATGGCAACAAGAGTGGGAAAATCATCGCGTTTTCAAAGCAGACCCCAATCGCGGCGGAAAACCCTACAGCATCGTCATCCCGCCGCCCAACGTCACGGGAAGTCTGCACATGGGACACGCCTTTGAAGCCGCCCTCATGGATACCTTGGTGCGCTACCATCGAATGCTGGGCTACGACACCCTCTGTTTGCCGGGAACGGACCACGCCAGCATTGCCGTCCACACGCTGTTGGAAAAACAACTGCGGCAGGAGGGGACGACGCGCTACGACCTCGGACGAGACGAATTTCTCAAGCGCGCGTGGCAATGGCGAACGGAGTCGGGGGGAACCATCGTCAACCAACTCAAACGCCTCGGACTGTCTGCCGATTGGTCGCGGGAACGCTTCACCCTCGACCCGAAGTTGCGCGAAGCAGTTGTGGAGGCATTTGTCAAGCTGTATGAAGAGGGTTTAATTTATCGCGGCCAATACATGGTCAACTGGTGTCCCGATTCTCAGTCGGCGGTGTCGGACCTGGAAGTGGAAAATAAGGAAGTAGACGGACATCTGTGGCATTTGCGCTATCCCCTCGCCGATGGCAGCGCAGAAATAGAAGTGGCGACGACGCGCCCGGAAACGATGTTGGGGGATACGGGCGTGGCGGTCAATCCCAATGACGAACGCTATGGGGAGTTAATTGGGAAAACGGTAAAGCTTCCCCTCGTCGGTCGAGAAATTCCGGTATTTGCCGATGAGTTGGTAGACCCGGAGTTTGGGACGGGATGCGTGAAAGTGACTCCAGCCCACGACCCCAACGATTTTGAAATGGGTCAGCGCCACAACTTGCCCTTTGTGAATATTATGAACAAGGACGGCACGTTGAATGAAAATGCTGGGGAGTTTGCCGGACAGGACCGGTTTGCGGCGCGCAAGGCAGTGGTTCGGCGGTTGGAGGAAGAGGGATTTTTGGTCGAGGTAGAGGAGTATAAGCATACCGTTCCCTATAGCGATCGCGGAAAAGTTCCCGTCGAACCCCTACTCTCAACTCAGTGGTTCGTGAAAATCGACCCCCTCGCCCAAAAAGCCCTTTCCTGTCTCGACGATGAAAATTCTCCCCGCTTTGTCCCGGAACGCTGGACGAAAGTGTATCGAGATTGGTTAGTTCGCCTCAAAGATTGGTGTATTTCTCGTCAGTTGTGGTGGGGACATCAGATTCCGGCGTGGTACGCTGCGAGCGAGACGGGGGGCGAAATGACCGACGATACGCCCTTTGTGGTGGCGCGCAGCGAGGAAGAAGCTAGGGAAAAAGCGATAGCACAGTTTGGGGAGAATGTCAAGCTCGTCCAAGACCCCGATGTCCTCGATACCTGGTTTTCTTCGGGACTGTGGCCCTTTTCGACAATGGGATGGCCGGAGGAGACGGAAGATTTACAAGCCTATTATCCCAACTCCGTGTTGGTGACAGGCTTTGACATCATCTTTTTCTGGGTGGCGCGGATGACAATGATGGCCGGACACTTTACCGGCGAAATGCCCTTCAAAGATGTTTACATTCACGGGTTAGTGCGGGACGAAAATGGCAAAAAAATGTCAAAATCCGCTAACAATGGCATCGACCCTCTGATTTTAATCGACAAATACGGCACCGATGCCCTGCGCTACACCCTAATTAAAGAAGTGGCGGGAGCCGGACAGGATATCAGCTTGCAGTACAATCGGAAAACCGACGAATCCGAATCGGTGGAAGCCGCGCGCAACTTTGCTAATAAATTGTGGAACGCAGCGCGGTTCGTGTTGATGAACTTGGATGGCAAAACGCCCCAGGAATTGGGGCTGCCCGAGGTCGAAGAATTAGAGATGTGCGATCGCTGGATTTTATCGCGCTTCTACGGCACCGTCAAACAAGTTCGCCACAATATTAACAACTACGGTTTGGGAGAAGCAGCCAAAGACCTGTACGATTTCATTTGGGGAGATTTTTGCGACTGGTATATCGAACTGGTCAAACCTCGACTGCGGGAAAGTAGCGAAGCGCGTTCTCGCCTCGTCGCCCAACAAACCCTCGCCTACGGACTCGAAGGCATCCTTAAACTACTGCATCCCTTTATGCCGTATATTACTGAGGAAATTTGGCACGTTCTGACTCGGAAAACCGGAGAATTTTTGGCTTTGCAAAGCTATCCAGAAGTCGATGAAATTCTCCAAGGCAGCGACCCGACGGCACCCTCGGAAGTCACCGAAGAAGCCACCCAAGTCGAAGCCCAAACTCAACCCGCCGTTGAGGTTCCCAGTCCCGCCGAAGTTCCTCTAGGGGTTCAAATTGAGGAACAAGCCACCGAAGGCGAACCCCCAACAGTCGAGTCCGTTGTTCCCCCAAACCCTATCGCACAGGAAATTAAATCTATGCCTGAATTTGAAGAACCGGTTACAAAACCATCCGAAACTGCGGCAATTCCCCCAGCCGAATCTGAGGTTGCCCTGCTGCCACCGGCCGAAACCGAACCGTCTCCCGTAACCGAAGCCCTCAACCAAACCGCTCGATTTTTAGATAAACTCCCCGATGGAGTTAGCAACTTTTTCTCGACCTACCGGCGACCGCTGACCGTTGCTGGATTGATTTTAAGCGCCTTTCTTTCCCTATTCGTCCTGCAAGCAGTTCTCAATGCTATTCACAGCATCCCTTTGCTTTCTCCAACGCTGCAACTGATCGGTTTAGGCTATATTACTTGGTTCGTTTCGCGCTTTTTACTCCAATCTCAAAATCGCAGAGAATTAGCCGAAATTACCCAACAGCTTAAAGAAAGAGTAGTAGGGAAGAGGTAAAATCCGACTGTTGCGGTAAAATGCAACCTTTACCCCCTCAAAGTTTGGGGTTTGTCCCATCAAAATCCAATTGCACCTTCACTCCTCCTTCTTCCATTTACACCTTTAATCGGGTAGAAGCTTATGACAACCACTTTAATCGATCCAGAACTTGAAGAGCAGTTCGAGCTACTCGTTGCTACCATTCGGACGATTCGCAACTTGCGCGCCGAGGCGGATGTCAAGCCAGGAGTGAAGGTCAAGATTATTTTGCAGAGCGAAAACCCTCGAGAACGGGAGGTTTTAGAGGTCGGACAAGCTTATATTCGGGATTTGGGCAAAGTCGAGGATTTGACGCTGACGGCTGACCCAGATGTAGAATTCGGACAAGTTTTTGCTGGAGTGGTGGGAACAGTACAAGTCTTGATGCCATTGACCGGAATTGCAGATTTGGGGGCGTTGCGCGCTAAAATCGAGAAACAGTTGAGTAAGCTTGATGGCGAAATTCAGTCTTTGAGCCGTCGTCTCGAGAACCCCGGGTTTACGAGCAAAGCGCCGGTAGAAGTAGTAGAAGGGGCGCGGGAAGCTCTCGCCGAAGCGCAGAAACAGGCGGAAATTTTGCGCGATCGCCTCGAGGGTT
The DNA here is from genome assembly GCA_034189065.1 of Cyanobacteriota bacterium. Taxonomy (GTDB): domain Bacteria; phylum Cyanobacteriota; class Cyanobacteriia; order Cyanobacteriales; family Spirulinaceae; genus FACHB-1406. The sequence continues at coordinate 26,822 of JAXHVQ010000025.1, read as the reverse complement.
TACAGTAATTGAGTTGAGCTGATGCTACATTTAGCCCAAGTACGAAAGAATCTGACTTCAGATGGCTTAGAGTTGCAGTTGCTAGCCATGCAAACGGACGACGAGATGTGGGCTCTCGAAAGTCGGGCTAATGCAGTTGCCCTCGCCGAACCGATTTATTCGACAATTCCCTATTTGAATGAGGGTCTTCTGGTCTTGGTTGAATTAGATGAGAGCGGTCATATCCTTGCCGTTAAGGAAGCGAAAGATTGGGTTGTAGAACTCGTTCAGAAGTCGCTACCATCCGACGAGGGAGCAAATCGGCTTTGCGTGGAAGATGAAGAGGCTCGCATCGAACAGTGGCGGCAAGAGCTCACCTCCCAAAGTCAAGATCTCACGCGCCGGAATTTGGAGATTGAAACGCGCCGAGAACAAATTCAAGCTCTTAAAGCTACCCTCGACCAGGAAAAGTCGGCAATGGAACAGGAGAAGGCAGCGATGGAACAGGAGAAGGAGCAGCTTCGGTTGCGCTGGCAGGAAATTAAGGAGCGGGAGAATTAGTCATTTGTCCTTCGTCCTTTGCCCTTTGTCCAACTACCAATGGATTTGACCTAAGATGTAGCGCAGACAGTCGTAGTCGTCCTTGAGCAAGATGCTGAGGGCGCGTCCGGTTTTCACTAGCCAAGCGCGATCGCCGTTTCGCAGTCGAAAGATTTCGCGCACTGCTGCTGCTGTTAGCGCTTCCACTGGAACGCCTTTAACCTGCAACAAAATGCGCAAAAAGTCAACCTCTTCGCTAAAATTAATCACCTCAGCCGAATCGCAGCGATAAACCGCTTGGTGAATTTGCGGCGGACGCGGTGGCAGATATTGATAAATTTGTCCCCGACGCGGACTGCTACCGTTAACTGAGGTTGGCGGCGTTTCAAAGCCGACGATGGCTGCGCGAAACTCGGTTTTGAGCATGGCAAAAATTTGCGGCTGTTGTTCGCGCAATTCTGCGAGGGAGAGTCCTAACGCCCTAGCGCGGTGTACCGAGTCAATGGGAGAGGTGGTTACGTGGGTGACGACAGCATAAACTTTGTTGCCCGACTCTTCGTCCATTGATTTAATCCAACTGCCAAAAGGCGGCATCGCTGGGAAGGTTAAATCTTCGGGTTCCAAGCATTGAGCGACAAATTCTGTCGTCGAGGTTTCGATGGCTTCGGCGATGTGTTCGGGGGGACGATTGTCGGTGGCGAATTGAGGTAAAGGAAGGCGCATGATTCGTCCTTAGTCATTGGTCATTGAAACGGATTTTTGTCGAGCATATAATCCGAAATATCAAAACATTCGAAATTTTACAGGAAAGATTCCGCTTGCGCCAAACTCGATCATAACCCTGAAGCATCACCAGGTTGAAGCCGTGCCGATGGCACGAGCGCCGGGATTGCGGGAGTTGTGCGATCGCAATCCCGGCGTTGCGGGAGCGGGGGTTAGACCCGTTTGAGTTGGAGGTGTTGGCGTTGTTGGAGCGATCAGTGGTGCTGACTCCGGTGGAGATGGGGTATTTGGAGGGGATTGAGAAGCGAAGTTGAGGAGTCGCGATAAATACTCAATAACTTCCAAAACTCTCAGCCATGAACTCCATTATATCTCGTCTTGACTTAACCCAAATATTCTGCGACGTGGATGACTTCTACCTCGATTTTCTCGCCCATCAAAAACAATTCGCTAAACTCCTCAGCCGCGAACCACGAAAAATGAGAACCTCTCGTTTATGCCCAAGTATTGATGACTTACTTCTTGAAGACTCGTTATGGAACTCCGACAGTAATTGCCTTTATTGATTCAAGTCCAATTTCCGTCCTTGGATTTAGATTTTAAGAGTTTACCCGCCCTGCCGATGGCGATTTTCTGAGCGAGAATTGGCGAGCACACCGAAAAACGTTATGCGCCCCGCGAAGCGGCACCCTGCACCGCGAAGCGGAAGTTGAATCACGCGATCGCGTCAATAAACTTCGGGCGATCGGTTATCTCAGTTTTACAAAGTTAACCTTCCGATAGTCCAAGCGAATCGAGAGACAAGGCGCGCAAAGTGTTAACAACTTAAAACAATTGCGTGCCTTTAAACTCAGCCGACTTTTGAACATTAGCTGCCTCCCCACAAGTTCGCGGCGTGGGAAATAACTTCCCAGGATTCGCCAATCCCTTCTCATTAAATGCCTGTCGAACGTACTGCATGGTTGCCAAATCCGTCTCATTAAACATTTGCGGCATATAACAACTTTTATCCGCACCAATTCCGTGTTCGCCGGAAATACTCCCCCCTGCCTTCACGCATAGCTTAAGAATTTCTCCTCCCACGCTTTCCACCTCTTCAAAAGCACCTTCCACCGATTCATCGTACAAAATCAAAGGATGTAAATTCCCATCGCCCGCATGAAAAACATTAGCAATTTTATACCCCGATCGCGCGCTCAATTCTTCAATTTCCTTCAAAACGCCTGCCAACTGAGTGCGCGGAATTACGCCATCTTGCACAAAATAATTCGGACTCATATGGCCCGCCGCCGCAAATGCAGCCTTCCGTCCTTTCCACAACTTCAACCGCGTTTCCGCATCCCATGCCGTCGTAATATTACGCGCCCCAATCTCCTGACAAATCTCCCCGACGCGACGCTGATTCTCCGTCACTTCCACTTGCAACCCATCTAATTCAACCAACAAAATTGCCTCGGCATCGCGCGGATAACACCCCGTCGCCACCACATCTTCCACCGCATTAATGCTGAGATTATCCATAATTTCCATACCCGCCGGAATAATCCCCGCGCCAATAATCCCCGCAACCGCTTCCCCTGCCGCTTCAATACTCGTAAAATCGGCTAAAAGAACGCAAATCGATTCGGGAACCTTGAGAATGCGCAGCGTTACCTCCGTTGCAATGCCTAGCGTCCCCTCAGACCCCACAAAAACCCCCGTCAGGTCGTAACCGGGCATTTCGGGGATGTAGCCGCCCAAATCCACGATAGACCCGTCTGGGGCGACGATTTTAACACCCATGACGTGATTGGTTGTCACGCCATACTTGAGACAATGAACGCCGCCGGAATTTTCAGCCACATTGCCGCCAATGGAGCAAATAATTTGACTGGAAGGATCGGGGGCATAATAGAATCCGGCACCGCTAACCGTTTGCGTCACCCAATTGTTAATAACCCCCGGTTGAACGACAACGCGCTGATTTTCCAAATCGATATCGAGAATGCGCTTCATTCTGGCAGTGACGATGAGAACGCAATCTTCAACGGGCAGCGCGCCGCCAGAAAGCCCGGTTCCCGCCCCTCGTGCCACCCAAGGAATGTCGTTATCGTGGCAAATTTTAACGGCAGCGGCGACTTCTTCGGTAGTGCGAGGAAGGACGACTAAGGCGGGACGCTGGCGATAGCAGGGGAGTCCGTCGCATTCGTAGGTGAGGAGTTCTTCTTTGCGACGCACTACCCCATCTTTACCGATCGCGCGCTGGAATTGTTGGATAATGGGTTTCCAGTTGCGTCCGGTGGTTTGGGAACGGAAGTGTGGTCGGAGCATCGGTGGAGTGGGTTTTCTATAATTATCTTATCTTATCAAACTCAAGCAAGCTTCACAATGAATAGTGAATAATGAATAATGAATAATTGTCTCCCTTTAAGAGAAGGGGATTAAAATTAAGGGAAATAAACGCCTGACTTTTTTGTCAATAAGACTTTAAGCCCACCTGTTAATCGTTGACTATTATGTGTATTGAACTTCAAGAAATAACTCGAGAAAATTGGGTTGGCTGTATTCATTTATCTTTGTATCCCGAACAAGAAAAATATGTAGCTTCTAATGTTGACTCCATTGCTGAATCCAAGTTTTACCCCAATCATCAACTAAGAGCAATTTATCTAAAAGATAAAATGATTGGTTTTTTGGCTTTTTGTGTAGAAGACGATCCGTCCACTCCAGACCTGTATTGGATATTTAGATTCATGGTCGATAAAAAATTCCAAGGTCGAGGATATGGAACGAAGGCACTACAACTAGCTATTGAGGAAATTAAAAGCTTAGGCGCAAAACGCATTCAAACTATGCACAAACCTAACAACAAAATAGCAGCGAAGCTATATCAAAAGCTTTGTTTTTCATATATTGGCAGTCTTGATGATGGAGATTTACTCATGGAAATGGTAATTAATCAATAATTGATAATTGATGACAAATACTAATAGTCTTGATTGTACATCTCAACAAATTGTGAGGATTGCTATGTGTAATTAATTTTGGCTAGGTACTTAACCCATAACTCATAACTCATAACTCATAACCCCCTCACGTCGTTGGTTTCCCCTTTTGAAGTGAAATTCCTAGCTCGAGAATTATTAGCAACGGCGCGACGCACCCGCCAATGGGAATCGCGACTCAGGCGGTCTAAAATGGGTCGAGGCGTGCTATAATCTTCAGCAACGGCGCAACGAATCGACAGCGCCAATTGGTCGAGATTATTCTCAATTCCCAGCCGTTCGAGGCATTCAAAGGGTCGCGGACGAGGAGATCGCCGACGACAGCGATAAAAGCCAATCAACCCATCTTTATCGAGATTCAATTCTTCAAGAGTTTCGGAAGACGTGCTTGGATTGTTGGAAACTTTAATCCGAATAGTCGCATCGCGATCGCGTGCCAATTGCTCTAGGATTGAGATGGGGGTTTGTGGATTCTGCGCCAAAGCGCGACGAATGGTAGTCGATGCACCATCTGCCAAACGGCGCAATGCAGGTGCGGGAGTTTGAGTATTTCTGGCAACAGCGCAGCGCACGGACCAAGCAGGATCGTCGGCGAGTTGTTCGAGCAAGGTTTTAGGCGCTTTCGAGTTTTGGGCAACGGCTTCGCGCACTGCCTGTTTACCATCTTTTGCCAAATTTGTCAAGACCTCGACCGAGGTTTTCGGATTATTGGCGACAGCTTGGCGAATGAACCTGTTTTTGTCCCGCGCCAGTTTTTCGAGAAGGGTTGGAGCAGTTTGGGCGTGCTGCGCGATCGCGCAACGTACATCTCGACTGCGATCGCCCGAAAGCGCTGCGAGCAGTTTTACCGGCATCTTGGGATTTTTGACGACAGCGCGACGAACATAGTAGTAGCGATCGCGCGCCAATTTTTCGAGGGTGGCGACGGGCGTTTTCCCATTGCCAGCCACCGCAGCGCGAACCTGCTCAGCTTCATCGTTTGCGAGTTTATCGAGAACCGAAATCGGAGTTAGATCGTTCTGTGCTAATTTGTAGCGCATCCAGTCCGAGGAACGATTGGCTGCCTGCTCGAACACAAACGTCGGTGTTTTTTCGCACTCCAGCAGCCGGTATAAAGTATTTTGAGGCATCGTTACGACGCAATTTTCCAGCGTCAAGAGTATAAAGACCGGATTTTCGAGTAGTTCCTCGGCAAACTCCTCTCCCAACTTCCACAGAACCGCCGTTGGCACGTTGGGATTTTTAACGACAGCTTTGCGCGTTTCTACATCCTCGCTTTGACTCAACTGTCGCAGAACCTCAGAGGATGCAGCAGGATTTTGGGCGACTCGTTGGGCTAATTCAGGACTTTCTTGGGCTAACTGTTCTAAGCGATGGGGGGAAGTGCGATCGCAACTCGCCTCGCGCTCGAGTTGGGAAGTCTCGCTGGATAAGTCTTGCATCTGTTTGGTGAGAAAGGCTTACTCTTGCTCGCATTATAAACTCGAACCGAGTAAATTAGTACTGCAGAACTACTTATTTGTGCCAAAGTTAATTTGCTTGCGAACTTCAGCCGGCGTACTCGGATTTCTCGCTACAGATAGGCGTACCCTGTAATGAGAATCGCGCGCTAATTTTTCGAGGAGAGAAAGAGGCGTTTGAGAATTTTCAGCCATAGAGATGCGCACCGACTCATCGAGATCGTCCGCCAGTTCTTCTAGCACTGAAGGAGGCGTTTGAGGGTTATTGGCTAAAGTGTTGCGCACTTTTCCATACCGATTGCGCGCCAATTTTTGAAGGATGGAGGAGGGGGTTTGAGGATTTTGAGCCACAGCCGCGCGAACCAACTTATCGCGATCGCTGGCTAGTTTTTCCAGTAGCAAAGAAGGCGTTCTCCGACTTTGGGCTACCGCACGGCGAACTTTATCACAGCGATCGCTGGCTAGTTTTTTCAGTATAGAAGGAGACAAACTCGGATTCTTAACTAACGCCGAGCGGACTTCATCGCGGCGATCGCGCGCTAGTTTTTCCAGTGTTGAAGGGGGCGTTTTTCTATTTTCCGCTACTGCGGTGCGAACTGATTTATCGAGATCGCCTGCCAATTTTTCCAGCAGCAAGGGGGGCGCTTTCTTATTTTCTGCCACTGCGGTGCGAACTGATTCATCGAGATCGCTTGCGAGTTTTTCGAGTGTTGAGGGGGGCGTTCTCCGATTTCCCCCTACTATAGCGCGCACTTCTTCGTCGAGATTGCCTGCGAGTTTTTCGAGTGCTGAGGAGGGCGTTCTTGGATTTCCCGCTACCGTAAGATGAACTTGCCAGGCGCGATCGCGCGCGAGTTTTTCTAGCAGCGAAACCGGCATTCGAGAAGACTTAGCTGCATCTGCGCGCAGTTCAATTGAAGAATGATTCGCTACCTGCTCAAAGATAAACATTGGTGTATTATCGCATTCGAGCAACTTCAGGATCGTCTTCTGAGACATCTTCGTCATAAAATCTGGGTTTTCCAGCGTCAGGAACATTGAGGCTGGATTTTCAAAAAATTGCTCTGGAAACTCCGCCGCCAGCTTGAATAGAACCTCCATCGGCGTATTGGGATTGCCTGCTACGGCTTTGCGCGTCGCTCGATTCTTACTTTGACTCAACTGGCGTAACAATTCACTGGGTGCAGAGGAGTTCTCGGCCACCTGCTTAGCTAATTCAGGACTTTCTTGGGCTAACTGTTCTAGGCGATGGGGGGAAGTTGTATGGCAACTCGCCTCGCGCTCGAGTCGGGAAGTCTCGCTGGATAAGTCTTGCATCTGTTTGGTGAGAAAGGCTTACTCTTGCTCGCATTATAAACTCGAACCGGGTAAATTAGTACTGCAGAACTACTTATTTGTGCCAAAGTTGAGTTGCTTGTGGATATCGGCAGACATTTGAAGATGGTTGGCAACGGCGCGACGCACTGGCCAAAGGCACGCGGTTCAAATCGCAATCTGCATCAATCCAATCTCACCCGAAACCGAAAAAACCCTACCCGATTGGGTCCGGTATTAGGAATATTCCCTAAATTTACTAACACCGCCCCATTGGGATTGGCTGTATCTCCCGGACAAGGGGGAATCGCCGAATTGACCGGTGCGAGGGGCGAGAAAAACTGGCCGCGATCGCCATCTCCCGCATTAGTTTGCGCCGTCTCCATTGTTCCTTGGCGCAACAAAATCCCCTTTTCCCCCCCAAACTCATCGGCCATAAACGTCGTTCGTTCCGGCACCAAGTCGCAAATGCGAGCATTGGTCACCGACTGCCGACCTCCGGCAAAATAGTAAATAGTGTATTCCACCTCATCGCCACTTTGCAACCCTTCCACATTAGCCAAACCGACTGGCACTAGGGGAGTCCCATTCATTTGATTATCATTACTATCGTTAGGGTCGTCCACAAAGCGCTCCAAATCCACTCCCGGCAACGCTTGACCGTCGCGCGTCACCCCCGTAATGCGTTTGACCAAAATAAACTCTCCCCCCGTTCCCAACCTCCTTGGCGGCAGGATAACCGGCGTAGGAGCGCTATTATTATTGGGATCGAGATCGCTGTCGGGACTGGTATCGAGACCATCAACCGAATCGTCCCCAGCCCCTTGTCCGCTTGTCGCCCCCGTACCCGTTGCTCGCGCTTGGTTATTCAGCGTAACTGGAATCGAGGAGGGAAATACTTGGACGGTAAAATCAATTTCCCGACGTTGACCAATCTCGAGACGACTCCTAGCTGCATCCAAAAGCTCGATACTCCCCCCCGGACTGCCGGTAAACGCGGGATTAATGGTTACAGGACTTGAGGTCGTCGGTTCTCTCAAAAGCGTATACTGTCCCGGTTGGGGCGTTCCCGACACATAGGTCAAACCGAAGCCAAATGGGTCGGCAGCTTCAAAGTTTTCTGTCACTTGAACGTTATTCAAATCCTCCGTCCCCGCATTTTCCACAACGATGGTGTAGGGAATGTTAAATCGTCCATCTCCTAATTCCACAATGGGGGGCGCAGTGTCGGGCGATTCTTTGGCGATGCCGATGCGAGGAATGGCTGCATTAATGGGTAAGGGGACGCGAGTGGGAATGTCGTTATTGCGCGGATCGCGATCGCCATCTGGATCGGGATCTGGGCGACTAACTCCTTCTCCATCGTTGGAGAGGTCGCTAACTGTCTGTCCTCCCCCGTCGCCCGTTGCCCGAGCTTGATTATCTAAAATTAAAGGGAGGTTGGCTGGGTCGATATTCACCTGTAGTTTTAGATTTATCGTTTGACGCTGACCGACCGCTAAGGTACTGCCCGCCGGGTTTAACAAGTCTATATTGGCATCGCTGCCGGTAAAATTAGGGTTGATGGCTAAAGGGGCGGTGGTTGTTGGCGGTGCGAGTAAAGTATATTGCCCAATCCCAGGCGCGTTGGGTGTATAAACCAAACCAAATAACGAGGCGAAATCGTCTGTTAGTTGAATATTGGTTAGCTCGATATTGCCGAAGTTTTCGACCAGCAGTACATAGTCAATATCGAACAAACCGTCGTTGGTGGCGGGCGTGGCATCAACGACATTGGTTGCACTCTTGGCAACGCCGATGCGGGGAGTTAGAGTGGGCGGCAGCGGCACGGGAGTCGGACTTTGATTATTGTTGGGATTCTCGTCGCCGTCGGGGTCGGGGTTGGGGTTGGTTGGCGTATTAGGGTCGTTAACCGAATCGTCTGTCACCGGCGGGGCGTTGACATTGTTGGAGTTGAGCGCGCTGGCACGAACTTGATTGTTCAAAATTGTTGGCAGTTCAATGGGGTTGACGAGAACCGTAAAGGTGATGGTTTCGCTTTGACCGACGTTCAGCGTACTATTATTCGGGTTGAGTAAATCGACGCTGCCGCTATTGCTGCCGGTAAACGCGGAATTGCTCCTGAGCGTTCCTGTGGCGTTGGGCGCGTCGGCGATCGCGTATTGTCCGGGACTGGGGTTGCTGGGAACGTACTGGTATCCGTAACCCAACGGCGGCGCATTTTCCAAATTCTCGGTCACTTGAACGTCAATCAGGCGCGTATCGCCATAGTTTTGGACGCGGAGGGTGTAGGGAATCTCAAACAAGTCTCCACCCACCGGAACGGGCAAACCGGCAGCCTTGGCAACGCCAATTTGGGGCGATACCAGCGCGCCCGGAGGAAGGATGACGCTAGCGGTTGCTTCGTCGCTGAGATTTTCGGGAATTCCTCCGGGGGGGGTAAAGATGCCGGTGGCGACAACTTGATTATCGAGGGCGATGGGTTGGCGGGTTGGATAAACTTCGAGGGTAAAGTTAACCGTTTGACTCTGACCTTCGTCCAGGGTACCGCTGATTAGGAGGTTGGTATCGGTGCTGCCATTGAAGTTGGGATTCGTTTGGAGGAGAATGGGAGCAGTCGGTTCGGGGTCCGGACCTTGGGTTACCCTGTACTGTCCGGGAGTGAGGGGTGCAGTGCCTAGAGTTAAACCCAACTCTTGAGCCAAGTTTTCCGCGACCTGTACGTTGTCGATATCGACGTTACCCGAATTCTCCACTGTCAGTGTATAGGGAAGCGCAAAAACGCCTCCTCCTAAATCGGTTGGCGGTCCTGCCGGTCGTTTTGTCACCTCGAGGCAGGGGTTGGCAAAACTGATATCGCCCAGGGCAATGGCTTGAGGTGCTATTTTTCCATCTTCGCCCGCTGCACCGGGAGCGTTTCTGTAAGTAATTTCGATCGAGTTAATCGGATTGGGGCCAAAGTCAATGGTGACATTGCCCAAATCGCTATTGGGTCCAGCGTTCGGCGAGTCGTCATTGCCTGTCGCCGTATTGCCCGTGAATGTGACGACTGAGCCTGCCACTCCCACGAAGCTGGTTCCGGGAGCGGTACCGGGTATCAGCGCCCCGTTATTGGCAGTGACCTCGATTTCGTCAATCCATTGGTCGTTACCACCCGAATCGCGATCGATATCGGCCACGAAAAAGTTGCCCAAGGAGACGGGAGAGTCGAAGGTAATCGTAATCTCAGTTTTGCGATCGCTGCTCAAGCGCCCTGGATTACTACTGGGCGGATTTCCCATCGCCGTGAAGAGAATATCTCGCTGCGGCCCTGGCCCCGTTCCAATCTCAGTGTTGAAATCGACGGGAAAAGGGGCACTACCAATCAGGCGATCGTAATCTTTCTCGAAAGAAATTGTGACCCGGTTGGGGTTTCCCGGACAGCTAAATTGGTTGTAGGACTGCTCGGACGCGCCGGGAGTCCATTGAATGCCAGGATCGTTCCAACGAAGGGGACCATTAACCGATTGCGCGATCGCGCCTTGGGGGAAAAAGGAGGGACATAGCATGGCTATGCCCCCACCTAATATCCCCAGAAAATGCGAAAGATTCGCGAAGGTCTGAGATTTTTCAACTTTGGGGTTATGTCGGGCTTGACAAATTAAACGCATTAGTGTCTATGACGATACACCAGTTCCGAGAAATCGAGAGATAGGCGAAGATGACACACCAGATGCGGGGGAATTGGGCATTGGGAATTGGGGATTGGGTTCTGGGTTATTCGTAGGGACGTTATATATAACGTCCGTACATGGGTTATGAGTTGTTAACTCTACCGCTTGCTAGGACAAACAACAAACGACGAAGGACGAATGACAAAAAACAATTAATCCACTCTCACCCGAAAACGCAAAAATCCCGTTTGATTCGGACCGGTATTGGGGATATTGCCCAACGTCGTAAATACCGCTCCATTGGGATTTGCCGTATTTGCCGGACAAGGCGGGATCGCAGAATCCACCGGCGCAAGGGGCGAGAAAAACTGAGCGCGATCGCCGTCTCCCGCATTGGTTTGCGCCGTTTCCGCCGTTCCCTGGCGCAACAAAATTCCGCTTTCTCCCCCAAAACTATTGGGGATGAACGTCGTCCGTTCCGGCACTAGGTCGCAAATCCGGGCATTGGTCACCAACTGCCTGCCCCCAGCTAAGTAATAGATGGTATACTCCACCTCGTCACCGCTCTGCAACCCTTCCACATTAATCTGACCCACTGGTTTCAGGGGAGTTGTATTGAGTTGGTTGTCGTTACCGTCGCTGGGGTCGTCCACAAAGCGGCTGAAGTCGGCTCCCGGCAACGCTTGACCGTCGCGCGTCACCCCCGTAATCCGCTTCACCAGTACAAAATCCCCGCCCGTCCCCATGCCAATGGGTGGAAGAGTCACCAGCGTAGGCGCTTGGTCGTCATTGGGATTGAGGTTGGCATCATCGCTGGTATTTAACCCATCGTCTGAAAGGTCAGTCGTCCGAATGGGACGACCATTGGCATCCCGCGCCCTCTGTCCCGTTGCCGAAGCTTCAACTTGATTGTTTAAGTTAACGGGAATCGACGCTGGATTCACCTGTACCGTAAAGTTGACTTCCCGACGCTCGCCGATGGACAATCTGCTATTTGCCGCATCCAGCAATCCCGTATTCGTACCGCTGCCGGTGAAACTCGGATTGGCTCTCAACGGACTCGAAGTTGTGGGCGAACCAATCACCGTATACTGTCCTGGAACAGGCGTTCCCGAAGTGTAGGTCAAGCCGAAGCCGAAGGGTGCGGGTTCTTCAAAATTTTCAGTGACTTGAACATCGTTCAAATTATCCGTCCCTGCATTTTCGACGATGATGGTGTAGGGAATATTAAAGATTCCATTGCCCAAATCGACAATATTGTTGGTGTCTACCGCTTTAGCAGTACCAATGCGAGGGATGAATCTGCCGAGGGGCAGCGACACTCGCGTAGGAGTATTATCATCGCGCGGATCGCCATCTCCATTGGTGCTGGGATCGGGATTGTTGGGGTCGGGGCCATTGGTTCCGTCGTTGGAGTTGTCGGTCACTGTCTGTCCCCCACTACTGCCCCTTGCCGTCACTTGGTTGTCCAAAATGAAGGGCATTGTCGGGTCGATATTCACCCGCACGCCAACGGTCAGCGTTTGCTGTTGACCGATGGCTAAGCTGCTACTCGCCGCATCCAACAAACTGGTATTGCTACCGCTACCCGTAAAACTCGGATTCGCTGTTAAGGGCGCAGTTGTCGCTGGCGGCGCGAGCAAGGTGTACTGTCCCACACCGGGCGCGCCAGGAGTGTAACTCAAGCCAAACTGGGATGCAAAATCTTCTGTCAGTTGAACGTTATTCAGGTCTACATTGCCCGCATTTTGCACTAAAATCGCGTAGTTCACGTCAAATAAACCATCGTTGGGGTCGTTGGGCGTGGCATCGGTGGCATTACTCGCACTCTTACCCACACCGATGCGGGGTGTTAGAGTAGGCGGCAATTGTACCGGCGTAGGCGTTGTATTGTCAGTGGGATCGTTGTCGTTGTTGGGGTCGGGATTGGGATTTCCAGGAGTATTGGCATCGTTCACCGAGGTATCGTTGACGGGCTCGTTGGGATTGTTGGGGTCAACTCCGCTGGCGCGAACCTGGTTATTGAGGGTGACCGGGACATTGACGGGGGCAATTCGGACAACGAAGTTAATTAACTCGCTCTGACCAACGGCTAGCGTACTGTTCGCAGCATCGAGCAGGTTGATACTGCCGCTGGCGCTGCCGGTAAAGGTGGGATTTCCCGTTAAAGATCCCGTCGCGTTGGGCGCGCCCATTGGAGCTACGGTGTATTGTCCGGGACTGGGGCTGAGATTGGTTGTATAGGTCAAACTCGACCACGCGGGGTCGGGCGTGCCTGGTGGGACGACAGCGGCGGCAAAGTTTTCTTCCACTTGGACGTTGGCAAGATCGACGTTGCCGTAGTTTTGGACGCGGATGGTGTAGGGAACATCAAAAATGCCGCTGCTTACTTCTGTGGGCAAACCAACCCCTTTAGCAACCCCGATGCGAGGGGGGATGGGGGGCGGACCGCTGGTGAGAGAGACTGAGGTAGAGCTTTCGTCGTCGCGGGGATCGAAGTTTCCGTTATCGTCGGGATTTGTGCCATCGACGGAGCGATCGGTGACGGTATCGCCCTGTGGGTCGGTTCCGCTTGCGGTCACTTGATTATCTAAATTCCCTGGAAGCGATGCGGGGTCTGGGTGAACCCGTGCGGTAAAGGTAACGGTGCCGACTCGATCGACGACTAAGCTACTGCTGGCAGGATCGAGTAACCCTGTATTGGCACCGCTTCCTGTAAAACTGGGGTTAATGGTTAGGGGAGGTGCTGTGGTTGGGCTGGGAACAATGGTATATTGCCCGACAGCGGGGTTCTGACTCGGCGTATGAGTTAAACTCGACCAGATGGAAGAGTTACCTCCTCCGGGTAGGGTGGTTGCAGTCAAGTTTTCTTCGATTTGAACGTTTCTGAGATCTTCTGTACCGGAATTTTCGACAACGATGGTGTATGTGATATCAAAAACGCCCGCTTGACCGGCAACAGGTACCGGCGTTCCTGCCTGTTTCGCAACGCCAATGATTCCAGGAATGGAGGCCCCCTCTGGCAGCGGGACTCGAGTTGGAATATCGTTACCCGGACCGCTAGGATCGCCGTTGTTATCGGGGTCGGGATCGGTTCCGTTGGTGGAAATATCGGTGGTGGTTATGGGAACGCCGTTGGGGGTGGTGTAGGTTCCGCTGGCGGTTACTTGGTTGTTTAAGACGGCTGGCTCTTGGGCAGTGGGGGGCGGATCCGGACGCACTTCAATGCTCAGGGTAATCGTTTCCCTTTGACCCCCAGTAAGGCTGTTTCCTGCTGGGTTTGCTGGGTTGAGTAGGTTAATATCGGTGCTGCCGTTGAAGTTGGGGTTGGCTGATAGAGTTCCGCTTGCCGCAGGTGGGGCGATAATTCTATATTGTCCGGGTAAAAGTGGGTTGCCCCCGAGCGTTAAACCAAATTGCGTTGCAAAGTCTTCTGTCACTTGTACGCCGCTCATGGGAACGTTACCTTCGTTCTCCACTACGATTGTGTAGGGGATTTGGTAAATCCCCGAGTTGAGTGGAATTTCATTCACCGGTCCCGAAACTTGCTTGGCGACTCCGATGCAGGGATTGGCAAAGTTGAGATTGCCGACACTAATGGCTTGCTGTGCAATCTCGCTGTTGGTCGCTGGGGAGATACTGCTATTGCGGTAAATAATTTCAATGCTGTTAATCAGATTGGTGCCAAAATCGGCGGTAATGGTTCCTTCGCCAGTGTTGTTTGTCCCGTCGCCAATGCCTGTAGCGACGTTTCCTGCTGGGAAATTGGAATTGACCACCACAGCACTCACACCGCCATCGATTGGATTGTCTGGGTTAGTTTGAGGCTGGTTGCGAAAGGGCAATGGGTTAGGAGTTAGACTCATTTCATAGGGAGGAGGGGGAATGGCGGGAATTCCTGCGGTCGAAAGATCGGTGGTGATGGGTGGGATGACGGCTCCGCCGTTTGCTGTAATTTCGACTTCATCAACCCAAACTCGCCCGTCCCTCGATGGATTCCTCTGCTCGAGGTCGTTCGCGTCAATATCATGGATGCGGAGGCTGGCTAGAATTACACCAGGACTAAAGGTAATTGAAATCCGAGTCTCTCGGTTGGCGTTTTTGGCATCCATTGCGGTACTCAGACTTGGCCCATCGGGTCCGATATTGAGGAGACTTGGGAGCGGGATACCGCTGACCGATGAGGCGACATCGCCGGAGAACTCAATATTGACGACATTCTGATTGCCAGGGCAACCGACGTTATAGGAGTTGCTACGCTGTCCTGTGGGCCAAGGCACGCTATTCCAATCGATCGGTCCCTCAATCATCTGCGATACGGCGGGGTCGGATGCGAATAATGTCGCTACAATTGGAATTGTCCAAAGGGTTTTGACAGAAATTGAGGGTTTTCGGTGTGGCATAGTTTCACTTCTTTTGGGAGAACCCGAACGGCGATGTCGTACCTCGAGCGCTGCGCGATGTCGTACCTCGAGCGCTTCGCGATCGCGTTTTTTCATCGTCCCCCCTCTCTACTATTCGTTCCAGGAATTGCTCGAATTTCTACGGCGATCGCGGCCTCGGATGTCCCATACTGGGGATGAGTCGCCGTAGCGCTGAGCCTATCCCCCGCTTCCAGTCCTTCGAGATTCGTCTCAAAGTTCCCCTCCTCATCCACGGGCGCTGTTGCGATGGGACGACTCGCCGTTGTTCCGGCGATTTCCTCTATGCGATACATCTCGATTTCTGACCCCGGTTCGGCTTTCCCCATTACTGTCACTCTCCCCGATGGCGCAATAAAAAACTCCCGCGAGGCAAATTGGGGCGCATTAATTCCATAATTCGCCACTTGACGGCGGCGTTCTCGCGTGAAGAAGGATTCGCCTGTAAATCCAGCAATGACGTTCCCCCAGTCGCGTCGGCGATCGACTCCCAGTAAGGGATTGCGCCCGTCGCCCCTTTGATAATCTTGGACTCCCGTTCCCTGTTGCGCCACTAAGTCGATATCGAGTCCGTCGAGGTTGGCAAATTGGTTGCTCGTAATGGCAACGCGATCGCCGTCGGGAAATACCCCCACCGCTACCCCCGGTCCGGGTTGGTTCCCAATCTCGTTATTTGTTACCTGATGTCCGCGTCCGGTTAAAAAGATTGCCGCGCGTTTGTAGCGCTGTCCGTTATCTATGATGGTATTTTCTGTAATTTCCACAGCTCCATTGGGTTTAAATACGTAAATCCCGCTCCCGGCATTATTCTCAATTCGGTTGCCCCTCACAACCGTTCCTTCTACAACTCCTTCTAAACGAATGGCATCGGGCATTCCGGCAAAACCATTATTCTCGATTAAATTATCAGAAATGGTTAAATTATTCGCCCTCACGCTCGTAATTACCCCACTGCCGTTGTGGTTCCCAATGCGGTTGTTGCGAATGGTTGCCCCCAGTCCGTCGAACACATAAACGCCAAAGGCAGATCGAACTCCCGATGCGCCCAATTGATTGTATTCAATGGTGACATTCTGCGGCGGCACGTCTTCCTCCCCATCGTCGTCAAAGGGAAAATCCCCTTCGGGCCACCCTCTTAAGATGCGAATTTCTGGCGGATCGGCGTGGGAAATAAAGATGTTGCCGGGAGGAACTTTCGCCGTAACGCGCCCGGGGGTTATTAAATCGACGTATTCGTCTACCCGCGTGGGATGGGAGGGATTGATAAATCCGCTGATACTTAAACCGCGAATGGTTGTATTGTCGGCGACAACGGTTACTCCGCGCGCAATTTCAACCCCCGGTGCGGGGGCGATCGCGACGAGGGGAACGGGTATTTCCCCCGCTTCTAGGGTCTCAATGTCGTATCCCGGTTGGGTTGTGCCGTCGAGGGTTATTCCCGGCGCGGCGATCGCGGGCAATTCTCTTTCCAGTTCAATTGTTGTTGCGCCCGGAGGCAGATCGAACCCAATCTGCGTCCCTCGTAGGGACGTTGTATACAACGTCCCTACCATCGCCCTTTCGCTTTCTGTGAGTTCCGAAAGGGGTAAGGCACCGTTGGCGATCGCGATCGCTTCCCTCAACGTTATTGTCTCGTCGGGCGCGACGGTATCGCTGTTACTGTTGACCGTAATTTCCAAAAATCCCGGACCCGATTGCGCGATCGCAGTCCCAAAAGAAAGCCAGCCGAGACTTGACAAAAGCAACACTGTATGCTTAACCATCTGTTTTTGATTCTTTCTCATTGATCCGCCCCCTCGCTGGTTTCAAACCACTGTTGCAGCGCCGCAAATCGACTGAGTTCGGCACCAAAAGGTTCGCTAGATTCAAAATTCTGTACAGACGTTTCATGAAACGTCCCTACTTCCGAATTCTCGATTCTGGATTCTGAATTCTGACTTCTGGATTCTGAATTCTGACTTCTGGATTCTGACTCCTGACTCCTGACTTCCGAATTTTGAACCTCCGACTCTTCCTGCTGCGGCGGCGTAACCTGCTGTCGCCCAAACCCGCCAAATAGTTCGTTCACCTTAAACGTCACCCCAAAATAAATCCCATCTTGCGATCGATAGCCGCTAAAATCGCGATCGTCCACGCTGCCAAAGGCATAGCCTACACCCAAACGCAAATCGGGCAAAGGATAGAACCCCAACTCCGCCGCCCAGCCCAACTCCGTAAACCCGGCAGACGGCTGTCCGATGGCGCGCCCCTCCAAAGTGGCATCCCATTGATAGGCAAAGCGATAAGTTGCCCGCAACTGTCCCAAATGAATCGTACTGCTGTTGCTAAAATCATCGGACAAAAACGTCGTACTATTGCGCATGGCATACTTCCCATACAACTCCCACTGCCAATTAGGAGCATAAATCGCTTCTGCCGCCAAAACATGATCTACCGTCGAAGTTCCACTCCCCACCAACAGGGTTTCTGGAATATTCGTTGGATTGCTGCGATACTCGTAACGCAATAACGCATTCAAGCGATCGTCATTGGGATCCCGATAAGCCAATCCCAAACGCAGCGTCGCTGTCGGTCCCAAATCCTCTAAAAACGGCGTTGCCGAACTCGCTTGTTGAAAGCGCATCAACCCCGTCAGCGCCGTCGAAATTTTTCCCGCAGCCCCCGCTTCAATGACCGTATTATGCCCGTAGGAACTATTGCGACTTTCCAAACGCGCGCTGGCTTTAAAATCGGGACTTGCCGTATACTCAATGCCCACGCTGTAAGAATCTCCGTCGGTTAGCCCCAGGGACGAAGCGCTTTGTCCGGCGGCAAAGGGTTGGACGAATCGCGACCCGGCTGCCGTATCTCCGATAAACTCGTTGACAATGCGTTCGTAACCTACTGTCGCCCGCAATCCCGGTGCTAAGGTCATGCGGTGATTGAACCCAATTCCCCCTTCTGACATTACCCCATTAATGCCGCTGAGGATCGAATAGCGACTGGTAACGGTGGTATCTTCCCCTAAGTGGCGTTCGGAAATTGTACTGAGACTGGTGAGGGAATGATAGCCCAGTTGTCCCCCATCGAGGAATTGATGGGCGAGGCGAATAGTCGTCCCTTGTTGGGGAATCCAGTCGATGCCAAAGGTGGTGCGGTTGGGGTAGAGGGGGTCGTCTCCGGTGACGTTGGTTTCATTTTGGGCGCGCAGGGCTAAGGTGGTGCGATCGCATTCTTCATCTTCGCACAGCACTGGCACTCGCA
Source organism: Cyanobacteriota bacterium (assembly GCA_034189065.1). Classification (GTDB taxonomy): domain Bacteria; phylum Cyanobacteriota; class Cyanobacteriia; order Cyanobacteriales; family Spirulinaceae; genus FACHB-1406. The sequence goes on along the minus strand of JAXHVQ010000025.1, from coordinate 8,505 downwards.
AATTGGTGACGATTTGGTCGCTGCGAGAAGCCAGGGGCGGGGCAACCCCGCCCCTACTTATATCGTCGGTTCGCAGTCGATTGATATATTCCACGCTTAAATCCGCCCGACCGATTTGTTGTTCGACTCCCGCGCGAATGGTGCGCAATTCGTTATTCACTTGCGCTCCTCGAGGCGCTTCTGCCGTGGGACTAAATAAGTCGAAGGCGGGATTAAAGGGGTCGAATAGGGTTCGGCGAACGGCGGAAGAAAAGCCAAAATTCTCTTCAAATTCGTAGGAGGCGCGCGCTGTGGTTCTCGGACTCAAAGCTGCCGTCAATTCTCCCCCATAGCGCGTTTGTCCGGGGGTGTAGGAAATGGTCGCGTTGTTGACAAAATCCTCTTCAACGGAGCGATAATAAGCTCTCGCCGTTATATTTTCGCTCAAATTGCCGATAAATTCGAGGCGATAGGCATTGCCCGAACGGTTGAAACTGGGATTGAGGCTGGGATTTTCCAACAAGTCAAAGGTACTGTTGCCGCCCAGGAGGGATAAATTATTGGCATCGCTGCGGGCAAACTCGCCGACGAACCGGCCGCGATCGATGTTGGTACCGGGGATTTTACCCAGGGATACCAGGAAGTCTGCGCCGTACAGGGTATATTCCTGTGCGTCTTGGTCTTCTGTGTAGTAAGTTGCACCTATCCAAATGGGCGCTTCCAGGTCGTGGGAGAAGTTATACTGAGCGCGCCCGCCGTAAATAAAGGTATTTTCGTTATTGCCTTCGTACTGATAGGTGGCAACAACGCGGCGCACCACGGTCATTTCTCGACCTTCGGTATCTTCTACTCCCGTGGCTAACACCGGACGGCGAAAAAGAAGGGTTCCGCGATCGTAGTCGATTTCGTAGTCCGGTCCGCGAAAGACTTGTTTGCGATCGATAACGGTTCCCGGTCGGTTTAATTCCTCGCTTTCAATATAAATGCTCTCGCTTCCCGGAACCAGGTTGCGGCGGGAGAGGAAGTAGTAACCGGAAGTCCCGTCGGGCGCGATCGTATCTCGTTGGAAGCCCTTAGCATCGGGGCTAAACAGGGCGCTGAGTTGCAAATTTCCCAGGTTATAATTCCCCAGAAAGCCGTTAAGTTCCCGGGCGACTCCGGTAAATTGCTGAGAGGCGCGGGCGAATTCCGAGGCAGAACGGAAGTCCCCCCACATAAAGTAGTCGGTTCCCGCCCCTTCGATGGGCGAGTTGCGTTCGATGCGGGCGTAGAAGCTGTTGATTGAGGGAGTGGTATATTCGACGGTGGAACTGTCGCCGTAGACGGGATATTGTTGTTCGCAAAATTGCGGCCCGCGAAACAAACGGGTGATGCCGTCGCAGGTTTGGTTGAGGGGACGTTCGCTATTCACCGCGCCGGTAAAGCGCCATTCGCCAAAGGAACCGGTGGCAAAGATGGCGGCGCTGAGGTCGGCACCGTAGCCTTCTTCGATGAGGTCTGGGTTGAGGAAGAGACTGCGGCTGCCCCAAAAGTCGGTTCCGGCTTGACCGATGCGCAGGTCGATGACCCCGGAAACGAGGGAGGGTCGCAGGTGGGTGACGAATTCGACTTGGGCGTAGGTTTCGAGTTCCGACTCTTGGGTCCATTGTAGGTCGGAGGGTTGACCGGTGCGTTCAATGGCGGCGCGCACTCGCACTTTTTGGGTGTCTAAACCGGATTTGAGTTGGGCGGAAAATCGACCGTTAGTAGCGAGGGTTTGGAAACCGGGTTGGTCTTCGTCGTGGTCTGCACCGATAAATTCCCCGGCGCTGGCGGTGAGGGTAACGATCGCGTCCTGGGTCAGCAGCGCGCCTTCTTCGTCGGTGAGGGTTCCTTCAAAGGTGACGGTAGAACGTCCGTCGGCGGGGATGCTGGGGTTGCCCAGGGGAATGAGTTGGAGTTGGACGGTGGGTTCTTCGACGGCTAGGTTTAGGGTGACGGGGGTTCCGCCGTTGGCTGAGACTGAGATTTGGTTGTCGCCGGTGTCGAGGGGAAGGTTGTAGAAGATTTCGGTTGTGGTGTTGTCTTCTCCTGCTTCGGCGCTGCTAACTGCGTTTTGGGGGAGGGGGTTTCCGTTGAGGCGAACTTCGATAGTGCTGCCGGTTCTATATTGGACGATGAGGTTGGCGGCGCGCGCCGCGAAGCTGCCCCCTGCGCGATCGCCGATTGTTCCCGGTTCGGGGGCGAGAATTCGCACCTCATCGGCAGCGAGGGTTCTGAGTTCTGGGTTCTGAGTTCTGGGTTCTGAGTTTTGAGTTCTGGGTTCTGAGTTCTGAGTGATGAGTTCTGGGTTCTGGGTTCTCAGTTCCGAATCCCAATTCCCCATTCCCAATTCCCAATTCCCCATTTCCCATTCCCCATTTCCCATTCCCAACCCTTCTAGGGACGAACTGTCCGTTAGATTTAAGGGTTCTGGCACGCCCCGGGCTTCGCTTTTAGCGGCAAAGAGCAAGAGGCAAAGGCAAGCGAGGCGAGAAAGCCTCCCTCGAGCGCGAGGGCTTGTTATCAGTTTTTGAAGAGAGCAAAGTGTTTTTCCGTTCATGTCTTAGCTTCCCGGTAAATCCCCCGATCGCGCGACCGATTGTGGTCGTCAGGTTGTTGGTCATTTGTCTTTGGCAGTTGCACCCCGCACCCGTCCCTCGACCCGCTATCTAGGGGATTGCTGCTGCTTGTTCTTCCCCAGAGGCGGGGGTGACGGCAAAGTTCATGCGAGCCAGTCCTCCGGGTTCTAAACGCACTAGACGCGATTGACTGTTGCGTTCGATGAAGTAGAGGTTGGGGGCTAGGGTATATCCCGGCAGGCTGCTCAAATCCAACGTTCCCGTGCGATTGCCTGAAATGACATTTGCCATCGAAAAAAGTCCGTTTGCATCGGTGGTAATACGATTGCCATCATCCAGGAAAACCACAGCATTAGGAACGCCTGGTTCTCCGGGTTGTTGTTCGCCGTCAAAGTTTTTATCGACAAAAACGCGCCCAACAAGGGTGCCGCAATCCGATAAAATGCCCGGGCGAATTCTTAGGAGAAAACTCGCAAGATTGCTTCGACGTTCTTGGGCGGTATTGCGGCCGGTTCCCCGCACCGCATCGGGGGTGATTTCTGCGGCGTAAATCACGTTTAGAGTTTGATTGGGTTCTAGACGGGGGTAAGTAAAGGTAATGTTACGACCGGAGCTTTGAGCTGGTGTTAAATCAACGGGATTTACTGTGGTTCCTGTTGAAATTGAACCTCGCAAGGATTGGGGTAAGTAATTTACTCCTAATGGCAATGCGTCAGTCAATGCAACCTCTACTGCTGCCCCCGCTCCGGTATTACGCAGGGCAAGGCGGTAAACCACTGTATCGCCCGGTTCTGCGGCGGCGCGATCGGCTGTTTTAATCAGCTCTAAACGTGCTTGCTCGGCTAGGGCGCTAACGCGATTAGATTCGACGGTCGCGGGCAAATTGTCCCCCGATGCCGATGCCGTATTATTAATGGCTTCCTGCGCTCGGACTGACGGCCCGCCGGCCAGCACAAAACTGATGAGAATGATGGGAATCTTCGAGTTCCCCATCCACCGTCTAAAAATTCCCATGAAAATGGATGTTAGCTCGTTAATTACAATTTACCTCGACCACAAGATAATAACATTAATTTTGCGAGATTGTACATTTCATTTTGCAAATTTTTTTTAAAAAACGGAATTCCGAGCTACACCGGATATCTTTCTTCAAAAAATCAAGAGTGTTAATTTTTATGAAAATTCGTTTTTCGGAGTAAAATAGAAAATAGACATTCTTCCTTTCTTTAGAATCCACACAATCTCCCTCACAAAAGCTCCCAAGGAACAGGCGGACTCATGGAAAAATAGGTGACTAGGGAGTTCAAATTCCCGTCACCCGAGCTTAAGTTTTAGGACTGATGCCGCGAGACTTTATAACCCTTCGGTACTATTTTTTTCAACTTCCGCAACGTCCGACGGGGTTTAAATAGAGTCAGACTTGAGACTCCGAAGTGCCAATTCCCAATTCCACTCAGAATTGAGCAAGTTTGGAGCGATCGCTCTCATGCTCGACTATCGATGTGAATCTTGGACTTTTTTTCGGCTCTGCGGTGCCAGCGCGAGCTTCGCTACACTTCCTGCGTTGGGAACTTGGCAACTTAGCTCGGCGATGGTCGAGCGATCGCGCGCTCGGCGTTAATCCAGGGAGAATCGTTTGACTCAATCGAAAAACTGCTCAAAACTTCGTTAAATTTCTCGCTCGAAGGTGGCAAATGCGATCGCAATTCGCACATGATGTTACGCCCGTAACCGGTCTGTTCCCCGTTGCCAACCGAGCTTCGCCATAAGACGCGCTGCTCTTCAAGGGCATTGCACCAAAGCAATTGCCCAGCATAACTTGGGTTGGGTTCGTTAGGTCTCGCACTCGCTCCGGCGATTGACATTCGAGAGCATAGGCTGTGCTGTATTGAGGACTATTGTATCGAGATGCACCCTGCTACCCAATCATTGGGTTTCTTTCGTGGGGTTCAAAATTCAAGCCCCCAAGGAAACTAGCATACTCCCTTGACTTGAAATTCGACATCCGGACGACTACGGTTTTTTGGAGAGAAAATTACCGCACTCGTACTGACTTCACGCGCAAGTAAATCTACGAAGAATCTAGGTTTATCGGTATAGCTCTTCGCGCTGTTCGGCAATTCCCGAAAAACACTTTTTCGTCTTCCGACTCGCCAAAACGACCGCGCTGACGGGGATAGGCTTGAATCTGGCTATTGTCTCTTGAATTTTAAAATGCAGCAGTCGCTTTCACTTCGGAATAATGAACAATGAATAATTACCTTTCCTTACGGACAACTCACGGCAGTCGTAGGTTCCCTCTCTGGCGCGTGTCCTCAAAAGAAGAGGATTGAAATTCAGGAAAATCTCCAATCGATATGGACAACTATCCTGCGCGATCGCTTGCGGGGCTTTCCCACAATAGCTAAAAACGATAAAATTGTGGAAAACTGTAGAAATTCTGTGGAAAATGTCTCAACTTTGGGGAAAACTCGCGAGAGAGGGGTGAAGATTGTCAACTTTAAGCCATTTGGCTTTTAAACCGCCACACTCAATTATGGTTGTTTTAAAGGCTAAAACGTCACGCGATCGCGTTGATAGTCGGGCGGTTCGACGTGAATGGAAATGCGCGCGGGACTGTAGTATTGGGTGAGTTGTTCTTCGACTGCTTCGGTAATTTTATGAGCCGTTTCGACATCTTCCGCGTCCACAATCAAGTGCATTTCGATAAAAACTTGCCGTCCTAACAAACCGCGCGAGGCGATATCGTGGCAATTGAGGACTCCCGGAACTGACATTGCTCGTTCGTAAATCGCTTCGGGGGAAATCGCCATTTCATCCACCAACCACGGCAAATTTTCCTGCAATACCTCCCAACCGCTGCGAAATACTAACAAGGCGACGGGAAAGGCTAAAATTATATCGAGCCATTGCAATTGGGGAAGATTCCAAATTCGACCCTGCCACAATCCGATTAATCCAATTAAAACTGTAATGGTGACCCAAATATCGCTTGTAGTATGTTTTGCATCGGCGATTAAAATGGCACTGCCGACCCGTTGACCAATGTTGCGTTCGTAGAGGGCGACAAAAATATTAATACCTAAAACCAAGAGTAGGAGTAAGAGTTCTGCACCGGAGATTGTAACAGGTTGTCCGCCGCGAACTAATCGTTCGATCGCGCCTTGGAGAATTTCAAAACAGGCAATGCCCAAAAAAGCAGCAATTCCCAATGCGCCTACCGCTTCAAACTTCTGGTGTCCGTAGGGATATTGGCGATCGGGTAGGGGGGAAGAAAAGCGATTGGCAAGTAATCCTAGCACGTTATTGGCGCTATCGGTGACGCTGTGGAGTGCGTCTGCCTGTAAACTGAGAGAGCCGGTGAAAAAGCCTACTCCTGCTTTTAGTCCCATTACGACTAGGTTAAGGAGGAGGGTGACAACGAGAACCTGACGAACTTCAGCACGGCGATCGCGAACCACAATCTTTAACCCACGTCTTTTAAAGAGACTTATTCTTCAATCATAGATGGGTTTAGGGGACAGGTGGGCATTGGATATCGGACAAAGGACAAAGGACAAATGACAAATGACAAATGACGAATTAAACTGCGTTTAAGGCTTTGCCACGGTCAGTGTAGGAGTGACGACATTGAAGAATTGGAAAAAAGCGATCGCACATACGCAATCTCCCAAATCGGCAAATCGCTCGGTTGACGACATTCCAGAGGCGACGAGAGATGTTTCAAACTCCCCGGTTCGACGCGACTGGCTGAGAATTTCGCTTCTGGCGACGGGGGGTATTGGTTTGTGCGCGATCGCCGTTCTCAGCAGCGTTCTGTTGACCGCGCAAATGCCCTCTCCCGACGACGATACTTCGGTTTCTACCGATCCGTCCCCAGAACCCTCGCCCGAGGCAAGCCCGATTGAGAATGTTCTCGGTCATCTCCCCTACGAAGTTGCACCGCCGTCGGAGTTACAAGCGATCGCGGGGAATGCGTCCATTCGGTTGCGATCGCCTGCGGTGCAAAAATATGACGAAATGGCAGCCGCAGCGCGCGCTAGCGGTGTCATTCTTGCCCCAATTTCCGGTTTTCGCACCGTCGAGGAGCAAAATCGCTTATTTTTTGAGATAAAAGCCCAGCGCAATCAGGTGGCAAGCCAACGCGCGGAAGTGAGCGCGCCGCCGGGATATAGCGAGCATCATACGGGATATGCCATCGATATCGGCGATGGGACTGTTCCTTCGACCCATTTACAGGTAGCATTTGAAAATACACCTGCTTTTAAATGGCTCGAACAAAATGCCGCTCGTTACGATTTCGAGCTTTCTTATCCCCGCAATAATCCTCAAGGCGTGAGTTATGAACCCTGGCACTGGCGCTTTGTTGGCGATATTCGCAGTTTGGAAATGTTTTATCGCGCCCGCAATTTACCGAAAGAAACAAATCCTTAAGGTGAGAGATATTAAATCGACGGCTTTTATTGCTTTCTTTTTAGAAAGTTTAGTTTCTAGAAACTTTGACTGGTTACCTCTTTTGAAATCGCGAATTTAACCAATGCAAGACTACATCGACAGTCGGGAATGGTGGGTGGAACGGTGGTTGGAGTTACTTGACTCTTATCGTTTTAAAAAGCGTCTCGAACGCGCGCGCAAATATGCCAGCGATGGTAACGTGCAGCGCATTGAATTTCAGGGGGCTAAGGTTCTGGCTAAGGTAAAAGGGAGCGAACCCCAACCCTATAAGGTTTCTCTATCTTTGACTCCATTTTCCGACGAAGATTGGAATTATACTATCGAAACGCTGTCAGAAAAGGCGATTTTTTCTGCGCAGTTGTTGGCGGGGGAAATGCCTGCTAAAATTGAGGAGGTTTTTACGGCGAATGGGTTGAGCTTGTTTCCGTTCACCCTCGCTGATATTCGCTCCCATTGTAGCTGTCCCGATAAGGCGAATCCTTGCAAGCATATTGGGGCGGTTTATTATCAACTGGGCGACCGCTTTAGCGAAGATCCGTTTGTTTTGTTTCAGTTGCGGGGACGCACGAGAACGCAAATTCTTGATGCGTTGCGTCAATTGCGCGGTAAGGGAAATAAAGCAGCGAAAAAACGCAATGACAAAGAAGTTTCTCCCAGTCAAAGTGGCGGTTCTGCTGCTTCCGGGCGGGGAAAAACTCGGAAGAAAAAATCGAAAACGTCCAATGGGCAAACTCCTCTCGATTGGTCGCGCTTTTGGCAGTACGACGAACCTTTGGAGTCTTCTCTGGTTGCGATTGCACCGCCTCCCGATCGTAAAACAGTTCTCGATTTACTTGGAAGCATTCCTTTAACTTCCGAAGACGCGATCGCAGTTCGCCAATATCTCGAGCACGCTTATCAAACGGCGAGCCAGCAGTCGATTCAAACGGCGTTAAATCGGTGATTTGTCCTTTGTCATTGGTAATCGATCGTTGGTGACAAGTTAAGCAGAAGCCACAGGAGTCAAACCCTTGGAAGCGTGGGAAAGGAGATAAGTCTAGAGGAGGTTTTGAGCGCCGGGGCCGAAGGGCCTTGACCACCCCCAAGTCTCGATTCTCCGGCGCAGTCAAATAAGCAACTGGGTCAGTAGCCGTCCCCTGATTGTAAGCGATCGCGTTCAGGGTAGAGTCCGCGAAACACCATTTCTACAGAAATGCGTTCGGTGGATAACGCTAACTCGTCAGCTAAGTAGGTGGGCATAAATAAACATTACAACCCAGAATCCAAAACTGAAGCTGAAAGCCAGCTATAAAGAGGGTTTCATTCTTGTGAATTGAATCACTATGTTACGAATAATTGCGCCCGCCTACTTACCTCATCGGCTAAGTCGATTAAGACCACATAAAATAACCAAGTTGCCCACAATTGTAATTGAATGCCGTTAATCGAACCCGTCCATAAATAACTCAAACCCAACAGACGCTTGAGCGTG
>JAXHVQ010000249.1:0-3342 GCA_034189065.1 Cyanobacteriota bacterium | reverse complement strand
CCCCATCTCCCCATACCCCCAACTCCCCACCACCCCACCAGCCCCAATAATACGTGACGGAAAAAAGCTCATAGGATAAGATATGGTTTATTCAAGTATGATTTAGCTTAGTTTTGGGGAAAGAGACCGTGCGCATTCCGCTCGACTACTACAGGATTCTCGGCGTGCCGGTTCAGGCAACAGAGGCGCAACTCAACCAAGCACATCGCGATCGCGTCCTCCAACTGCCGCGACGAGAGTACAGCGATGCTGCCATTGAAGCGCGCAAACAGCTCGTTGACGAAGCCTATTCGGTGCTGTCAGACTCCCAACAGCGATCGGAATACGATGCCCGTTTCTTTGCCCAACCCTACGAAAGCGAACCCAAAAGCGCCGGAGAATTAGCGCGATCGCAATCTGAGGACGACCAAAACCCCACACCTCGTCCCCCCACCCCCTCTATTGAAATTGAACCCCACCAGTTGGTCGGCGCGCTACTGATCTTGCTCGAACTGGGCGAATACGAACTGGTCCTCAAACTCGGCCAACCCTACCTCGAACAGCAACCCGCCACCACCGAAAGCGAACAATTGGTGCGCGCCGATATCGTCCTCACCGTCGCCCTCACCAGCTTAGAACTCGGTCGGGAACAATGGCAGCACGGCCAATCAGAAAATGCCGCCCTTTCCGGGCAAATGGGACAAGAATTGTTGCTGCGCGAAGGACTCTTTCCCCAAATTCGAGGCGAAATTCAAGCGGATCTCTACCGCTTGCGTCCCTATCGAATTTTAGAGCTGTTGGCAATGAGCGAAACTGACAGCCTCAAGCGCCGCAAAGGACTGCAAATCCTGCGAGAAATGCTTAACGAACGCGGCGGCATCGACGGACAAGGAGACGACCGTTCGGGCTTGAGCGTAGACGACTTTTTGCGCTTTATTCAACAAATTCGCAACTACCTCACCGTCGCCGAACAGCAAACCCTGTTTGAAGCAGAAGCGCGCCGTCCTTCGGCTGTCGCCACCTATCTCGCCGTTTATGCCCTCCTCGCACGGGGTTTTGCCGAACGGAAACCTGTTGAAATTTCGCGCGCGCGCTCTCTGTTGCAACGCTTGGGCAAGCGCCAAGATGTGTACTTAGAACAAGCGGTTTGCGCCCTCCTTTTGGGTCAGCCAGAACAAGCCAGTCACGCCCTCGAACTGAGTCGGGAAAGCGAACCCCTCGATTTTATTCGCGAACATTCCCAAGACTCGCCGGATTTATTGCCGGGATTGTGTTTGTACGGGGAACGCTGGTTACAATCGGAAGTGTTTCCCCACTTTCGCGACTTGGCGGTGCAACAGGTTTCCTTGAAAGATTATTTTGCAGACGAGCAAGTTCAAGGGTATTTAGAACAGTTGCCCGCCGACAACAGCGACTCCCTTTGGTTTTCTGATGCCGAAAGTGCAAGCGTTGCTGCAAGCCCGCCTCCCCAAGAGGAAAACATCGTCGTGCCGATCGCGCAACAGCGAGACCGCCGCTCTGAGGTGGCTATGGCCCTTAATGAGGGGCCTGGGGCGGGAAGCAGGGGTGGGGGGACAGCAACGGCAGAACGTCCCGCAGCGGCGATCGCAGCCCCCGTAGAACCCAGGGTTCGCCAAACCGCCCGCGATCGCAACTCACCCCCTCCTGCCGCTCCCATTAGTCGTCGCTCCCAGCCAGACCGTCCGGTGACGCTGCTGCCAACCCACGGCAGGGGAAGTCGCAAAGGGTTCCTTTCGCCCCAACAGAAACGGTTGTTATTGTGGGGCGGCGCGCTGGCGATCGCGCTCCTGGGTTTATTTGTGGTATTAAGAGCTTTATTTGCGAATTCCGTTCCCTCCGGTTTGGAAGAAAATCAACCCAACATCGAATTGGAAACCGCACCGGTAGAGATTCCGCCCCCAGAAGCGCAAATTGTCATTCCCGACGGTTCTATTACCGAAGAGGCGGCGCGACAAATTATTACCACTTGGCTGTCGGTGAAATCTCAAGCCCTCGGTCCGGATCATTTAGCCGAACAATTGGAGGGAATTTTAGCCGAACCCGCTTTATCGAGATGGCGCGCGATCGCGGAAAGTCTCAGACAGCGGAATGCCTATCGAGAATACCAGCATAGCGTTCGCGTTGAATCCCTGGAAACCGACGAAGCGGACCCCAATACGGCAACGGTAGAAGCGGCGGTGAACGAAACGTCAAAAGCCTATCAAAACGGACTGTATAATCCCGCTGCTTCCGACGACGATAACCTGCGCGTTCGCTACATTTTAGTGCGTCAAGGGGACCGCTGGCTCATTGAAGATATGACTGTTTTGGATTAATTAACTGTCCGTTAAACCTTAAAATTACGCTTAATGTGAAATAGATACCGGAACCCCGACTTTCCGTTAAAACCTGAGTTTCTCCTGCCTTCTGCCTGTCTTGGTTCGCGTTCCCTTGCGTCTTTCGCCGACGCGGGGTCTCGGCGCTTCTGCCTTCTGCCTTCTGCCTTCTGCCTTCTGGAGTAATGCTCCGACTTAATTCACATCCTTAGTAAATTAAAAAGCGTGAAATTTCTGGGCATTGACTTTGGGTGGATTTCTGGCCCTAGCGGACTGTGCTGTTTGAGTTGGGACAACGGTCAACTGCATCTTAAGAGCTGCGATCGCGTCCCTAATCTGGAAGAATGCCTCCATTGGGTCGATCGTTGGGTATCTCCGGGGGAACCCGCCCTCATCGCCGCAGACGCGCCGACACTCATCCCCAACCGCAGCGGAATGCGACTCCCCGATCGCCTTTCCCACTCCCTCTTCCATCGCTATCACGCCGGATGTTACCCCGCCAATGCCATGCGTCCTTTTGCCCAGCATACCATTGCCTTGGGGTTGAGTTTGGAACAACGGGGGTTCCGCCACGCGCCCGAAATCGAACCCCAGCATCCCGGACGCTATCAAATCGAAGTGTTTCCCCATCCGGCGATGGTTCATTTGTTTAATTTGGAGCGCATTTTAAAGTATAAAAAGGGGAAATTGCGCGATCGCGCCGTCGAACTCAATCGTTTGAGGGGGTATATTCTCGATATTTTACCTACATTGGAACCGGCTTTCAATCTTGCCAGCGCAACATCTTGTTTGGCTTTAGGGGAATGGGACGCGCGATCGCTTACGGGAAAAGAACTCAAGGCAATTGAAGACCAACTCGATGGTATAATTTGTGCCTACGTTGCTGCTTATTGGTGGTATTGGGGAAAAGCGCGCAATTGGGTGTTAGGCGATGAGACAACGGGGTATATTGTCGTTCCCGCGCCAATTAATGGTAATTAGCTGAAATGGATGTAGATTCGCGATCGCCGATTTCTCTTGGTTAAAA
>JAXHVQ010000248.1:0-3526 GCA_034189065.1 Cyanobacteriota bacterium | reverse complement strand
CTCCCCATCCCCCCCAGACTCTCTCTTTTAAAAAATGTAGAGTTTTTACGCAGAAGCTCGGCAACCGAGCGAGGAACACTATAATAATTGAACAGTCCTAAAATTACCCGAAACGCCACCGCCCATGCTTTCCGGTTCGATTCTGCAAAAACTCGTCACCGCCCATCAAGGCTCCAAGCGACCGTTGAACCTCGGTGTATACTACAAAAATACGCTGATTGCTCTGTGTCACGCCCTCGAAGATTTTATCCTGGAATCCGAGAGTCCGCCTCTGATGATTTCTGCGTTTCAACAGGGAAAATGGTATATACAGGAAGCAGAACGCTATGGTGAAATTGCGGAAAAATCCAGGAAAATTGTCATTTTAGCAACTTTGGGTTCAGGATTTGCCACTCATTCTACCCCCCAAAAACCCAACGTCGCCTTGACGAACTTGGACGAAGACGACCCGGTCGCGCAGGAATGGCATTTAATCGTTTTCTCGCCAACATACACAGCGATGGTTCTTTGTCAAGAACTTTCGGAAGAAGACTATGGCGCGCAAGGTCAACCCGAAGAAGATCTCGAGCGAAAATTTTACGGATTCTGGACCTTTGAACCCAAATTAGTGCAAGAAACCGTCGATTTAGCGATCGCGCACATCGGAGGCTACGACCAAAAGCTGCAACAGCAACTCAGCCAGCAAGTCGAAGAAATGGCAGGCGAATTCGGGCGCGCTCAGCGAGACGACTTAGGAGCAGTGGTATCCAAAGTCGTAGACTACTTACAAACGACCCACCAAAATCCCCAAAATCCCCACGGACAAGCCCTAGAAGATAACTTGGTCTCCAACGAAATGCAAGCCTTTCTGCGGATGGCCCAACTCATCGACCAAGCCGATGCCGTCAATCCAATGGCTGCGGCTGAAGTCGCCACCATCGCCGAAGCAATGGGTCAAATTCTCGACCTTCCTGCGTGGCAAATCAAGCGCCTGCGACTCGCCGGACTCTTGCACCGCCTGACCCCCCTGCAAGGCGCAGACAACATCGCCGAGCTGCAATCGCAAGCCCAACAGGATATTTTGCGCCGACAAGGACTACTGCCCAAAGCATCTGTTCTGCGTGTCATGCCCCAACTGCAAGCGATCGCGAAAATTTCAACCCACCACACCGAATGCTGGGACGGTTCGGGACAACCCGAAGGTCTCGCCTACGATGCCATTCCCCTCGAATCGCGCATTCTCCGCTTAGTCGCAGATTTTCAACAAAACTTGACCGTCGCCCGAGCAAAAACCTCCTCTGAAAACGCGATCGCCGAAGCCTTAGATAAATGTCAAGCCGCAGCCGGAACGATTTACGATCCGAAATTGGTTGAAACCCTAACGCTGTTGGCGATGGGGATGCAACAGGGGATGAGCTTACACGCCTATCAACCGAAAATTGCAGCCGGAATTTGGTTAATCGAGGAAAACCCCGAGGTGGCGATCGGGCAGAAATCTTAATTTTTCGATAAGTTATTCGCACGTGGCGTTTCGGCGAAACGCCCGTACAAAGGTTATGGGTTTGGCAGGCTTTATGTATGACAAGACTCGATAATTTTTGATATGACTTCAGCTAGAGGTAGTAATAACTGGTAACTGGTAACTGGTAACTGTAGGGAATCCCATCGCGTCAGGGGAAGTGGCAACGGTGAAAATTTTGCTTGTCGAAGATGATGAGGGTCTCGCTCGAGCCGTTCGAGAAGTGCTAGTCGCTCAACATTATTTAGTCGATTCAGCTAGCGACGGTCAAAGTGCATTGGACTTAGCCGATGCCTTTGAATACGACCTCATTTTGCTCGACTTGCTCCTGCCCAAACTCGATGGTATCGCCTTTTGCCAACAACGACGCGATCGCCGCGATCGCACTCCCATTCTTCTGATGACCGCCCGAGACGACAGCGAATTAAAAGTTCGGGGTCTCGATGCGGGAGCGGACGATTACCTCGTCAAACCCTTCGACCTCGAAGAACTCCTCGCCCGAGTTCGCGCCTTGTTGCGTCGCGGAAACGACTCCCTTCCCCCCGCCATTGAATGGGGAGAACTGCGCCTCAACCCCAGAAGTTGCGAAGTAACCTACGAGGGGAAAATCCTGAAACTGACAGCCAAGGAATACGGTCTCGTCGAACTATTTTTGCGCAACCCACACCGTATTTTTAGTCAAAGCGCTCTATTGGATCATTTATGGTCCTTTGAGGAACCGCCATCGGAAAACGCCGTGAGAACGCAAATTAAGGGACTGCGCCAGAAACTCAAAGCCGCAGGCACAGCCGATGCGATCGAAACGGTGTACGGTCTCGGCTATCGGCTCAATCCTCAATCCGAGGGAGCGTCGAAAAGACCTGCTTCCTCGCCCGCTCTCGATACAGATCGTCTCAATGAGATTTGGGAGCGACATCGAGAGGGTTATGTCAAGCGCGCGACGATTATAGAACGCGCGATCGCGGCTTGGCAACAAGGCTCCCTCGATACGCAGTTGCAACAACAGGCGCGGCAAGAGGCTCATACCTTAGCGGGATCTTTGGGCAGTTTTGGGCTGGAAGTCGCTTCGCGCGCCGCTCGGCAACTTGAAAGTATATTCACACGGGAGTCACCTCTAGAAGTCAAACAAGGCGATCGCGCGGTAGAATTAATCGCTGCTTTGAAGCGGGACATCGGCGAACATTCCGGCGAGGTGAAGGGGATGGCAACTGTGCCGCCAACGCCCGAACGTCGCGCCTGGAGCGTTGAAGGCGCTCGATTGTTAATTGTTGACGATGACCTTGCTTTGGCGGAAACCTTGGCAGCAGGAGCGATTGCCGAAGGGATGGAGGTGGAGTTGAGCGACTCTCCGGCGAAAGCGCGCCAAGCGATCGCGCGATCGCTTCCCGATGTCGTTTTGTTGGATTTGAGTTTCCCGGACTCGACGGAAGCGGGGTTTGAGTTTTTGCAGGAACTCGCCCAAACCCAGCCAGCACTTCCGGTTATCGTGTTTACGGCTAAAGAAAGTTTTGCCGCTCGCGTGAAAGTCGCTCGTTTGGGGGGACGCGGTTTCTTGCACAAGCCCATTGCTCCTTTTGAAGTTCTTGAGGCGATCGCGCGCGTACTTCAACAGTCCCATCCGTCCGTCGCTAAAATACTGGCCGTTGACGACGATCCCCACCTCCTCGATTTATTGCGATCGCTCCTCGAACCGTGGGGATTTCAACCGATCCTGCTGGAGGATCCCCGGCAGTTTTGGGCAACCCTCGAACGCGAAAATCCCGATTTACTGCTGTTGGATATTCAAATGCCCGAGTTGAGCGGCATCGAACTCTGTCAAGTCGCGCGCAACGATCCCCA
This sequence comes from Cyanobacteriota bacterium, assembly GCA_034189065.1. Taxonomy (GTDB): domain Bacteria; phylum Cyanobacteriota; class Cyanobacteriia; order Cyanobacteriales; family Spirulinaceae; genus FACHB-1406. The sequence goes on along the minus strand of JAXHVQ010000248.1, from coordinate 189 downwards.
GTGGCAGGATTTACCCATCCTCATGCTTTCAGCCCATCGCAATTCTGAAGTCGTGCAGCAGGTGTTTATTGCCGGGGCTGACGATTATATCCAAAAACCCATCGTCGAACCCGAACTGGTGGCTCGCATTCTCAATCGTTTAGAACGCAGCCGGAAGTTGGTGGGGAGAGGGGGTGATGGGGAGAGGGG
>JAXHVQ010000247.1:0-3532 GCA_034189065.1 Cyanobacteriota bacterium | reverse complement strand
CGTGGGATAAACCTCATACATTTTAAAAAGCTTGACTCCTCGAACGATTAATAAGACAAATCCTCCCGGAGCGAGTTTTGCTCTGAAAATTTGTTTGTAAATTGTATAAGAATTCAGGCGGTCTGGGGTTCTCGTAAAGAAACCGTGAGAGATTACAATAAAATTAAAGAAAGCTTGGGGGATTTTTTTCTCCTGATGCTCGTAGTCAAATAAATCAGTTGTGTCAAACCGAAAGTAAATATTAATCGCTGGGTGTTGCGGCTCGATATACTGTCGCCAAAATTGCAAGCCCCTAAATTGAAATAAAGCTTGTTTTTCGAGGGAGTAGTAAGAAACCTGCAAATCAGGCAGGGGCGAAAAGTCGATGCTGCTACACAGAAGCAATCTCAGTGCGTAAGCCGTGGTTCCCGGTCCCGCTGCGATGTCCAAAATTCTCAGTTGTTCTGGGATGAGTCCGGCTTGATAAATGAGAAACCATGCTATATAATTACAGTAGACATTTTCTAGAAAATCTCTCATTAAATACGCATAAGAGCTGAGTTTTGAATTATAACTTGGCTCGCCCAAACCCGTCGATTCTTCGAGTTCTTGGAATGCTGTTTGCAGCTCCTCTTTTACCCGTTCTGAATTTTGCTTTTTAAGTTCCTTTTGCAGAAAAACCGCCAAACGATGCTCGAAATCTTCAAAAGTTTGTTCGTCGATGCCCGTGCATTGAAGCTTAGATTCGTCCAGTTTTTTGAATTGAAAACAATGGGTAACAAACTCCAAAAAATCAGGATTGACGGCTAAGCGGGGAATGTCTAAACTCTGGCGCTTCAGTTCTCGTTCGAGGTCTTCAATTTTGCGAATTTGTTGCTGAATCTTACTGCGAAGACCAATATTTTCGTGGTGTCTTGACTTAATGTCCTGGTCGGCGTGCAATTTCTTGCGAAAAACCACTTCAAGGAGGGAGAGAGGTTGGCGGGAATGCTCCATCTCTGCGAGAATTTCTTCAGCTAAGTCGAGATTTCCCCGCAAAAGCGCGTTGCGGAAACGGCGCGATCGCGACCAATTTTTCAAAAAACGCCTCATAGCGCTACCCCCCTTTCAGTTTTATCGTATTCGGCTTCGGTCAATGGGAGATTCCATTGACAGCAACGCAGGCTTATCGATCGTAAGACTACCGCAAAACTCTCAAAAAAGAAAATACGCGGAATCGTGTAACGCTCGCCGGGATCGGATCGCCCACCTCCTTTGAGTTAACCAAGGACTAAAGACCAATGACAAAGGACTAATGACTAAGGACAAATTACGCTCCCATCCCCGAATATTGTCTCAGACCGCGCCGCCACAACCAACGGTTCAGCCCAAAAAAGATCGCCACCCAACCCAGCGCCACGAATAAACCGCGCCAAAACTCCACTTTCAACCCCACCAACACCGCAGCAGGGAAATAAACCATATAAGGAAACGGAGTCCACAGCGCCACTTCGCGCACCTCCGGCGGAAACACCGCCAACGGCGCAATCATCCCCGACAAGAAGAGATAAAATAGATAAGAAAACTGTTCGATGGCGGTTGCGCGTTCGGTCCAAAACGCAAACATGGCATAGGTGTATTGCATCGCAAACCGCAGCATAAATGCGATCGCGACGACAACGATGACGCGAAGTAACTCTCCCCAACTCGGAAGCCAAAACGCCTCGGGATAAAGCCAGAAAAACAATCCCGCCAGCGCCACCACAAACGGAATGCGCGCAATACGTTCGGCTAAATGTCCGGCGATATGATGCCAAGCGGGATCGATGGGTTGTAGCAAGCGAAAAGACAATCGTCCCTCGATAATTTCGCGCTCAAAATCCCAAATTACCCAGACAATGGTAAATTGCCGAACGATAAAAATCGCTATAAAATAGCGCGCAAAGGTTAAGGGTTCCAAGGCGAAACGACCGTCTTGGGCAGCTTCAATCCAAACCCCCATTAAGATAATCGGCAGTGAATTCGAGAGAACCCAAAAAAATAACTCGGCGCGATACTCTACCATAAAGGCATAGTAGACCGAGAGAAAGGTGACAATTTGCTTGAAAATCCACTTCATGGACTAATGGGGTTGAACTAAGTTTTCGATCCCGGCAACGACTTTGGCAGAATTGACGCGATCGCCAGTTTCTAGTTGGGCAAGAACTTCTTTCCCTTCCACGACGTAGCCAAAGACGGAGTAACGACCGTCTAACAGATTAAATCCGGGAGGCGTTAATTCGGTATCAAAGAGGAAGAAGAACACCTGGGAAGACCCGCCGTTGGGATCGTCTGCCGGTCTTGCGAGGGCTAAAGCACCATAGGCGGAAAAGGGCAAGGCGAGGGGTTCGAGGTATAAACCCGCATCTTCGAGGGTCATTTCGTAAATGGGGTCGTCTTCACCTTGGATCGAGACTTCTAGGGGAATTGCGCGATATTCCTTCGTTTTCGGGTCGATGAAGCCGGTTTCAGCACCGGGGGGATCGCCCACTTGTACCACAAAGTCTTGGCTGGGCAAAAATTCGAGGCCTTCGTAAAATCCGCGCTCGACGAGATCGACGAAGTTTCCGGCGTTAATGGGGGCGCGGTAGCCGTCAACAACGATGGTTACTTTGCCCTTGTTGGTGTCCATTTCTACGGTGGCGCGACCTTTGAGTTGGGGCAAGTTGGCGTATTCTTCGGGAATTTCAAAGGGGAAGCCCACGACCATTAACTGTTCGAGTTCGCCGACGCGATCGAGCATTTCTCCTCGTTCGATCCAGACGGCTTCTTTGTCTTGGGCTTCCACGGCTTCCCGAATCTGCGCTACGCCATCTTTGAGTTCGTCGAGCAGTTGTTCGGCGCGCGGTTGTCGTTCTGGGGGAATGCTGGCTAAAATCTTTTCAGGAGAGTTGACAAGACGACTCGCTCGTGATATGTTGCGACCGATCGGACTCCAACGGCGGTTGCGCAGGAATTCAGAGATCTCTTCAAGACTGTCTTGCAATTTGCGTACGGGCTCGTTGTCGATGGGGAGGGCATAACGCAGGATTGCTTTAGGACTGGTAATGGCGTTGCCTTGGGCCAATTGACTTTTGCGAGCTAAAGCCAGCATTGGGGGTGCATCATCAGGCGATCGCGCCGCACTCAACAAGAGCGAGAAGGGAACGAACAATAGAGCGATTAAAGCAACTTTGAGTAAGCGTTGACCCCAAGGGTTGAAGATAGATTTTATGGTTTTCATCGAAAAGTAATTAAGTCGGCACCTCGGCAGCGGGCATCTCGGCTAAACCCTCAATTCGCTCGCGCGATCGCGTGCGGGTTCAACGACCAACCTGCATCTGCCTCTCAATATCTTACCCCTTCGTCTGCACCAACCAGTTCCCAGTTATCAGTGGGCAGTGGGCAGTGGGCAGTGGGCAGTGGGCAGTTATCTGGAAAAACACTTCACCCCTGCTCCCCCGCTCCCCCGCTCCCCCGCTCTCCCGCTCCCCCGCTCTCCCGCTCCCCCGCTCCCCCGCTCCCCCGCTCCCCCGCTCCCCCGCTCCCCCGCTCC
>JAXHVQ010000246.1:0-3539 GCA_034189065.1 Cyanobacteriota bacterium | reverse complement strand
GATTTTTTCGATTTTTTGTCAAAGCTGGATTAATAGCCTTGCCCACCCTACAATTTCTCGGTGAATCGGTCCAAATACAGTGTTTGCGTTTCATTTAAATATGCTATAGCAGTTTTCGCGCGATCGCGTCCCTTCCCTCCTCGGGACGCGATCGCGACTTTTTCTTTTAACTTCTATTTCGAGGTAACTTCCGATTGATAGTAAACCGTCGGTCCCTCATCTTTGACAAAGTAGCAACTGCGATAAGATCGCCAGAATGCAGACCAAATCGAGCGATCGGATTTGCGGTAATACTCGCCTAAAATCGGTTTAATCGCTTCTGTTGCCTCTATGAGATGGTAGTGGGGCATTCCCAGGAAAATGTGATGGGCAACGTGGGTTCCAATGTTGTGATGAATGTTATTGATGAACCCATAATCGTGGTCGATGGTGGATAAAGCCCCTTTCAAAAACTTCCAGTTTTTGCCGCGATACCAGGGAATATCGGGGTCGGAATGATGAAGAAACGTTACTAAATCCAGCCACATTACGAAGATAATGTAAGGCATGAGGTAATATTTAATCAGCCACAATACCCCAAATTGAACGGTTAACAAGCCTAATAAACCTATCATTGCAGCACAGCAAATTGTACTGGTAATGACACCCCATTTTTCCGAGGGTTTAAATAGGGGACTGCTCGGTAAAAAATGACTTCCTTCTTTGCCGGGGGAACGTCGGAATAGGTAAAGCGGATAGACCAATAAAGGAATATCAAAACGAGCAAACCGTTCCAGCCACGACATCTTTTTATACTGGCTTTCTGTTACGGGATACCAACTTTCATCGTTTTCGAGGCTGCCCGTATTTCGGTGGTGGGTGCGGTGGCTGATGCGCCATCCGTGGAAGGGAACGAGAATGGGCGTATGGGAAAGGTGTCCGATGAGATCGTTGAGCCAATTGTAGGGCGAAAAGGAGCGATGCCCGCAGTCGTGTCCCACGACGAATAAGGCCCAAAACATCGTTCCCTGCATGAGCCAAAATAAGGGGAAGAAAAGCCAAGAGTCGAAATAGGCCGCGATCGCGTAAAGTCCGGCAACAATGCCTACATCTAAAAAAAAGTAAGCTAGCGATTTAGCGGTGGAGGGTTGAAAGCAATGGGGAGGAATGACTGCTTTCAACTGTTTGAGGGTAAAGGGTAATTCTAGGTCGGGTTGTGTTGCTTCTAAAGTCTGCAATGGTTTTAATTCCGTTATTTTAGGTGGACGCAAAAGCTTAGTTCGCTCTGTCTCGATTCAGTGCTGTTGCTAAGATTGGGCGCAGAAGTTCTTGATTGAAAAATTGAGAATCAGCTCAATTCTTCAATTCCTTGAGGCAAAATCTTTTCAGCGCTATCTCGAAAATTCTCGGTAGTAATCCCGCTCGTCATACAAATGACAGCGATCGGTGATTTCCTTCATTAAAGACCAAGAAAATCGCTGTTCTTGTAAGCGATCTCCCCAGTTTTCCTTTAAACTCTCATGAGCTTTGCGCAAGTTGTACCAGGGAATTGCCGTAGAAATATGGTGAGGAATGTGAACGTTGATATCGTGGCAAAGAAATTCAACCCAGCGGGGATAATCGCAGTGGACAGTTCCCGAAAGTTGCGCCCTTGCCTCGTTCCAGTCTTCGGGCGGCGTGAAAGGAATTTCGGGGTGCGTGTGGTGGACGATGGTAAAGGTACTCATCCAGAAGTGGTAAACTAACCACGGCATTAGCCAGAATTTGACAAAGCCCCAAATTCCAGTGGTTGCGATGAGGGTGGGAAAGGCAATTGCAGCCCCCACGATGACAAAAAGGGCAGAAAAGCGAACTTGTTGCCGTTGTTTGCCCTCAAACTGCGACCAGTTAAAATGGAGAAGCGCCCAATGCGCGATGGAACCCAACCACCAAAAGCGTCCTCGCATCCGTCGATATCCCCAACGCAACAGCGGCGGCATGGTTTCGTAGACTTCCGGCTTAACGGGATCCCAAGCATTATCCACGTCCAGTTTATTGGTATGCTTGTGATGATAGTTGTGAAGGATGCGCCAACCGTGGAATGGGTAGATTAGCGGTAGAAACATTAGATGTCCCAGCCAGTTGTTAACCCACTTGCGGTTGGCAAAGGAACGATGGCCGCAGTCGTGTCCGATGACAAAAAAACCCGTCAATGCTGTTCCGGTAAAAACCCACATCAACGGTAAAAAAAGAACTGGGGCAGTGGCTAAACCCCAGTATCCTAAACCGACTAACGCAATATTGAGAGCGACTTTGGACCAAGCTTTGCGCCAATCCTTGACGAAAACCTCGCGCGGTAACGTTTTCAAAATGTCTCTGAGACGGAGCTCGGAGTCGAGCGCGGGAGCAACTGCGAGCTGATGTGTTTGTATTGCGGTCATGTAATGATTTTTCGGGTATTGCGAAGCTTTTAAAGGAATAACCCTTCGAGTTAATAAACCTTTACATTTATACCATAATTTGCGATCGCCCGCCCAAAGAAATCCCAAGACGATTTTCCAGCGCGCCGTTGGGATAACAACAAGCGGCGACAGCTAAGGATGCTAAGATATCAGGGTGTAGAAGTCAACCGATGAGGCGAGAGTGGGTCAAACCGGAACAAAGTCGAGAACAAGCGCGATCGCGATCGCTCCACCGTTTACACTGAAAAAGCATTCGAGGAGATTCTCTGCCTCCACGGGGATCCCCGTTCCCCCAAACCAAGAATGTGTTGCTTAGGAGTTTTAGACTTTCGATGGAAACCAAAGCTTTTAGCGAGCTTTTTCCCCTATTCAATACCGTCAACCCAGAAACCCTAGATTGGTTGCTCTCTGTTGCCGTCGAACACGACTATCCGACAAATCGAGCGGTTCTCATGGAGGATTCTTGGGGAAATGCGGTCTATTTTATCGTTTCGGGTTGGATTAAAGTCCGGCGTTTGTCGGGAGAGAGTGCAGTTACCCTGGCAATTTTAGGTCGGGGCGACTTTTTTGGCGAGATGGCAATTTTAGACGAATCTCCCCGTTCGACGGACGTTATCGCCTTGTCTGAAGTCGAGTTGGTTAGCATCTCGGCACAGCGCTTTATTCAAGCTTTGTTTAAGGATTCTCAACTCCATCACCGAATGCTACAACTGATGGTTCAACGCCTCCGTCAGTCTAATATTCGCTTTCAAATGCGGCATCAACCCCCAGCGATTAAATTAGCCAAAACGTTAGTCTTTTTTGGGGAAAACTACGGTCAACCTCTCGAAGAAGGGGTGGAAATTTTAAATATTCCCTACCGCGATTTATCGGATGTTTCGGATATTACGTTGGAAGAAACACGCAAAATTATTGAAAAATTGGAAGCAAAAGGTTGGATTAGTATCGGGTCTGACAAAAAAAATCTCTGTTTGCTGAATTTTAAGCAATTGACTCACTTAGCTGGGCGAGTACAATAATTTGTCATTGGTCATTAGTCATTCATCAACGGATTTTAGGTGGTGTGCCGACCCCCTTGCCCCCTTATAGAAGGGGGTTGGGGGTGGGGCGGCACTGTTA
>JAXHVQ010000245.1:0-3625 GCA_034189065.1 Cyanobacteriota bacterium | reverse complement strand
CCCGATTGGTTTGTCGAGCAAATTCCCTTCGGCGAAACCCAGGGTTATGTCGAATCGGTATTTAGTAATTATTGGAACTATCTGCGCATCTACAACCCGGAAATTGCCGAAAAACTTCCCTCCCCATAAACCGGAAAACCCCGACACTCCCCCAACTCGAGCGAATAATTTAGGTGCGGTTCGGGATTTTCCGCGACAAAAGACTATAATTGAGTTGAGAATTTAAGAGAAGTCAACAGCGCGATCGCTATTATCATCCAGGCTATTAGTGTTTCTCCACCTTCTCTAATCCCTAGCAGTCAGGTTTATGGGTATCTCCGCTAAGATTCGATAGTTGAGCATCTGCGATTGTCAGCACTTCGATGAAATAGGCGATCTGAAATTCGCAATGGGGAAACATAGGTAGAGCAGGACTTTGGGACATCAGAGGCATCGTTGTCATTTTTGTATTTCATAGACTCGATCGAATCGAGACCCAAGTCTTACAGTGTAAGGACGATCGCGTGTAATTCATTTCTACACTTGTCCTTAGAAACTTCAGATTACGCGCGATCGCGTCCCGACTCGCGCTATCTCCGACCGCTAAAATGACCATTAATAGCTGTTCCGTAGCCTTTTATGAGCTACTGTATTAACCCCTGGTGCTTGCGCCCCAACACGCCCGACAATGCCCACACCGACATTTGCGTTCAATGCGGTTCCCAACTGCTGTTGCAAAATCGCTATCGTGTCACTCGCGTTTTGAGCAATAATAGTGGGTTTGCCGTCGTTTACGAAATTTCAGACGGACAAAATATTCGTAGCTTAAAAGTTCTCAAACCCCAGCACAATTGTAATGCCAGAGCGGTCGAACTCTTTAAGCAAGAAGCCCTAGTCCTTGGCAAATTGGATCATCCCGGCATCCCCAAAGTCGAACCCGACAGTCTCTTTGAATATTATCCGCACGACAAGAAAGAACCTCTTCACGCCTTTATTATGGAGAAAATAGAAGGAATCAATCTGAATGAGTGGATGCAGCAACAAGGAGATTTCTTAATTGGAGAATTCCAAGCCCTCAATTGGCTCAAACAAGTTGCCAAAATTCTCCAAGCGGTTCATCAAAAGAACTATTTCCATCGCGATATTAAACTGCAAAATTTAATGCTGCGCCCTAATGGAAAGCTGGCTTTAATTGACTTTGGTGCAGCTCGCAAAATCACCGAACTCTCCTTACCCGAACTCGGCGCTACGGGGAAAACAATCAAAATCAGTTCTGCCGGTTATTCGCCTCCCGAACAGGCAAAAGGGTATGCCATCCCTCAATCTGATTTTTATGCCCTGGGACGGACGTTTGCCTATTTATTAACCGGAAATCGGCTTAACGATGGGGCGTATAATGCTTCAAACGACCAATTGAACTGGCGCAAACTAGCCCCCGATATTTCTCCTCAATTTGCCAACTTTATCGACCGTTTGATGTCACCTAATCCCAGCGACCGCCCCAGAAATACTCAAGAAATTATTGAAACCGTCGAACGACTCCTTCAGCATCAATCGGGAGGCAATCCTCCCCAAAATTGGCGGAGAATTCGCTCCGGGGATAGTCAAATGTCTCTTGACGATCCGACAATCGGACAAGAGTATGACAGCGCGCCGTTAGTTGAGGAATTAGCGCAATTTTTCTGCGGGAGACCGTTGAATGCGACTAATGGGTGAAATGGGGGATGGGGAGATGGGGAGATGGGGAGATGGGGTGACGGAGTGACGGGGTGACGGAGTGACGGGGTGACGGAGTGAGAGTTGGGATGAGGAACTGCGATGATCAATGACAAATGACGAATGACGAATGACCAAACAAGCAAGTACGGAGATTTCACCCCCTCACGCCAGCCCCGGAAAACTTAAAATAAGTAGGGGCGGGGTAACCCCGCCCCTACCGATTTAGGCCGTACTCTCGATTGACAATCAACCTTTGAAAACGGCAAAAATAAACATCCCGTGCATTTAATGGGGAAACTCCCCGCGATCGCGAACTATCATGAGTATCAAAGACAAACCCAAAATTCCCCTTTCCCGACAAATCGGCAACATTTTGCTGGTGTTGGGAACCCTATTTCTACTCGCCAATCTCTTCCTCCCTCAGTTGTTTGGTCCCTCAATTCAGCGCGTTCCCTACAGTCTCTTCATCGACCAAGTTGAAGATGGGAAAGTCGCCGAAGTCGTTGTGGGCGATAAAGAAATTCGCTACAGTCTCAAAGGCGAAGCAGGGGAAGTCGGCGAAGCAGACAAACCCAGTCAAATTCTCTCAACAACCCCCATTTTCGACCTCGAACTCCCCAAACGCCTGGAATCCAAGGGTGTCGCCTTTGCCGCCGCGCCGCCGCCGCGCAACGGTTGGTTAACCAGCGTCATCAGTTGGGTAATTCCTCCCCTAATTTTTGTCGGGATTTGGTGGTTTTTCTTGGGACGCGGCGCGGCAGGAGGTGGTCCCCAAGGCGCGCTTTCTTTTACTAAGAGTAAGGCTAAAGTGTACGTCGAAGGCGATTCGACTAAAGTGACGTTTGCCGATGTCGCCGGGGTGGAAGAGGCGAAAACCGAACTGGAAGAAATTGTCGAGTTTTTGAAAACGCCCCAACGCTACATTAATATCGGCGCGCGCATTCCCCGAGGCGTTCTCCTCGTCGGACCGCCGGGAACGGGCAAAACTCTCCTCGCTAAAGCCGTTGCGGGGGAGGCAGGAGTTCCGTTTTTCAGCATCTCCGGTTCGGAATTTGTCGAACTATTTGTCGGTGCGGGGGCGGCCCGAGTGCGAGACTTGTTTGAACAGGCCAAACAGAAGGCCCCTTGTATTATATTTATCGACGAGTTAGACGCGATCGGTAAATCTCGCGCCGGTAGTGGCGGTTTTGTCGGCGGCAATGACGAACGGGAACAAACCCTTAATCAACTTCTCACCGAATTGGATGGGTTTAGTGCAGGCGATGCAACAGTGATTGTTTTGGCGGCAACCAACCGTCCCGAAACCCTCGACCCCGCATTGTTGCGCCCCGGACGCTTTGACCGTCAGGTTCTCGTAGACCGACCGGATTTATCGGGACGCTTGAAAATTCTCGAAATTTATGCCCAACAGGTAAAATTGGATACAGAAGTTGACCTAAAGGCCATCGCAACGCGCACCCCCGGATTTGCCGGTGCAGATCTCGCCAACCTCGTCAACGAAGCCGCCCTCCTAGCTGCGCGCAACAAGCGGGAAACTGTCGCCCAAGCGGATTTCAACGAAGCCATCGAGCGCGTGGTCGCTGGTTTGGAGAAGAAAAGTCGCGTTCTCAATGAAAAGGAGAAGAAAATCGTCGCCTATCACGAAGTGGGTCATGCTTTGGTCGGTGCGACTTTACCTGGCGGCAGCAAAGTGGCTAAAATCTCCATCGTCCCGCGCGGGATGGCAGCTTTAGGGTACACCCTGCAACTGCCCACCGAAGACCGCTTCCTCCTGTCGGAAAGCGAACTGCGCGGTCAAATTGCCACCTTGTTGGGCGGACGCGCAGCCGAGGAGTTGATTTTTAGCAGCATCACGACAGGCGCATCTAATGACCTGCAACGGGCGACGGATTTAGCCGAACAAATGGTCACAACCTATGGGATGAGC
>JAXHVQ010000244.1:0-3643 GCA_034189065.1 Cyanobacteriota bacterium | reverse complement strand
GGGAGAGGGGGAGAGAGTTGGAGAGGAGGAACCGCGAGTAACTAATGACTAATGACTAATGACTAATGACTAATGACTAATGACTAATGACTAATGACTAATGACTAATGACTAACGATCGCTTGACATATTCTTGAGTTTGTGGTAAAAATCGGAACTATCTTGAGAGGGCGTAAATTTGTGAATGGGACGATGAAGGGGTTTAGGTGGAGTGGATGCGATCGCTGCATCTTCATCTTCTTCTCCATCCAAAGTGCCATCTGCGGCAGATAAGCCCTGAAAGTATTGGTCTGCCTCAATAAAATCTTCGAGAAGATCGCGATCGGCAGTCGTTTCCGCCTCAAGTCCAGCCGCAGACCAAGCGGCAGCTAAAATGCGATGAACTTGTTCTCCCTCTTCCCGACAAGTGGGGAAAAGCGGAATTTTGCGACAAACCAAACTTTCAAATTCGTGATTAAAATGATAGGTGGGTTGTCCCCGTCGCACCCAAAAGGCGAGAATTTGCTCGATGGAAACGGCTTTGTAGCGTCCTTGGTGAAGGGCTTCGATGACTGCGAAACGCACCCAAATTGGTTGATAAACTTCCAGCCAACTCGCAACTAACTCAACGGCTGTCGCTTCTCCCGTTTCAAATCCATAGTAAAGGATTAAAGCCACAGTTTGATTGATGACAGCCTGAATAGTCGGGTCGGTCATGGGCGCGCGCGCGGGGAGAAGGAGTGCAATTGCAGGGGTGGGATTGACGGCGATCGCAGCATAGTGTTTGCTAAGGAAACTATCTCTACTTCATTGTGCGTCTTTTGGCCGATGGCGATCGCCGCGCCCTCGAAACTTTAAACTTTCCCCAAAGTAAATTTACATCCTTTCATCCCTCCCCATCTCTTTTTTTTGCTCGATGTCTTCCCAACCCCCCTCAGTCCAATTACTTCAGCAACAGGCCGCCTCACTCCTGTTGTACCAATCAGTTCTGGAAGATTTAGTAGGGCAAGCCTTCCTCGACTTATTGCAAGCACTGCAAGATGGGGATCTCCTCGAGCAACTCCAAACCTACGGATGCTGGTTTAGGAGTTTGGCAGATCGCGATCGCAGTTGGTCGGATCATTTAATCGAACGCATTTTGCACGACGATAACCCCTTTAGCGATCGCGCGCAACGGTTTCCCCCACAAGCATTATCTCCGGCTTTACTCGAAGCTGCCAAACACGACCTTCAAGCATTGCACATCCTCTCGCGTTGCGGCGGCGAAACGATGGCCCGATGGATTCCGGCAGGGGTTATCGCCTTTTCCGCGCCAACCCGCGACAAAACCCTCCTCCATCGCTACCATAACTGGGGCGATGCCGTTGAAGATTTAGCCACACACTACACCCAACACGGCACCGGCGCGTTTGCTCGCTACAAGGCCCTGCGCTGGCACAACGGACAGCTTATGGGCATTCCCTGTCCAGATGCCGTGCAACTGTCGGAAATTGTCGGCTACGAAGACCAAAAAGCAGCTTTAATCCAAAATATCGAGTTTTTATTGGGGGGACATCGCGCGTTGCACATTCTTCTCTACGGCAGTCGCGGTTCGGGGAAATCTTCGTTGGTGAAGGGACTCCTCAATGAATACGCCGCCCGGGGTTTGCGCCTGTTGGAGGTGGGGAAATCTCAGTTGTACGACTTGCCCGAAATTGTGGAATTGTTACGCAGGCGACCGCAAAAGTTCGTCTTATTTGTGGACGATCTATCTTTTGAGGAGGACGATGAGGCATTTAAAGCGTTAAAAGTAGTATTAGAGGGAAGTGCGACGGCGAGAACGCCCAATGCCATTGTCTGCGCGACTTCTAACCGGCGGCATTTGGTACGAGAGTTTTTTGCAGACCGTCCCCGTCCTCTGGACAATGATGAAGTTCATGCTTGGGATACGATGCAGGAAAAATTGTCATTTAGCGATCGCTTCGGGTTGACGCTGACCTTTGAACCGGCGAACCAAGAGCGGTATCTGGTTATTGTCCGCCATTTAGCCGCGCGATCGCATCTCGATATCGATGCCCGAGAGTTGGAGTTTCGCGCCAAGCAGTGGGCGGTTCGTCACAACGGGCGATCGGGACGAACGGCAAGACAGTTTATTGATTTTCTTCAAGCAGAATTGTCTAGTAATTAAAAATTAAAAATTAAAAATTAATTATTCACAATGATATTTTAGGTTTTAGGTTCTAGAACCAATGACCCATGACTAATGACTAATGACCAATGACCAATGACTAATGACAAAGAAATGCGACTCCTTCGTTTTATTATTTTCATCAGCGTTATTGTGTTTGCGGTTAGCTTTGGTCTGAGTGCGGCGATCGCGCGCAGTTTCGCCATCGCTTTACTTGTGGCAACTGTGGGGACTGTCGCCAGTAGTTTGGGCAGTGCCGCTATCTACAAACGACGCTCTATCGAACAGCGAGCAACTCGAAATTCGCTGTATGCTCAAATTGAAGACCTCGAACAAGAGGAAGAACAAATCTATCATTCCCTTTACGAAGCGAATATTACTAAACAAGAAATTGAAGGGAGCCTTCAAGCGCTACAATCGGAATACGAACGACTGCGGTTGCGCGTGGCAGAACTCCACAATCAAAGAACGTTGTTGCACCAAAATTTAGCCGCGATCGAGCAACAATACCAACAACAAGCAGAACCGTTACAAAAGTTACAGCAACAAATTCAATTTTTGGAAACGCGACAAACTCAGGTAAAACATTCCCTGGAAGTTAAAACGACTGAAGTTCAACAAACCGAAACGCGGTTGAATGCTTTGAAGCGCGAACTCGAAACGTCGCGCAACCAACTCGATGCACAAAACGAGCAACGGGAAGAACAGCGCGATCGCATTTTTTTACTGGAACGGAAGAGGCAGGAGTTGGAAGAGCAAATTCAACAGCTCCAGGGTAAAGTTGAGGGGACAGCAGTTGAGGGGACAGCAGTTGAGGCAATCTCGACAAGAACGCGATCGCAAGAGCGAACAACCCAGTCACTTAACTTAGTCGATTTGCTGCCCGCAGAATGGGTCGATATTTTTAATTTTATCAACCAATTAGACGATTTGGAAAAAGAAATATTCCAAGCCATTCTCGAAAAAGACGAGAACCAATTAAAACAAATTGCCGATCGCCGGACAACCATGCCGGAAGTTTTACTTGAATCTCTCAATGAAAAAGCGTTAGATATTTTAGGCGATACCCTTTTTATCGGCAACAGCAATTCAATTATACCCCATTTTCACGAAGAGTACGCACAAATTTTCGAGCAACCCCTTCAAATCAATCTCAAGAATATTTTTCAAAAATTGTCTGTTTAGTAGCAAAAATCAGCGCTAAGCTGTTACGCATCTAAAGAGCGGAATTCACTTCTGCCTTTGGTTAAGAGTTCCTTATTTTGCGACGAAATGCGCGTAAAGCAGGAATTGGGTCTAAGACCTCGGAACTGGGGGACTGGGGGATGGGGAGACGGGGAGACGGGGGGATTTAGGGGGATACTTTTCTCTTGTACCTCATCCAAATGAAAAGTGCTATATTCACTATTCATTACTCACTATTCACTATTCATTATTCACTATTCATTATTCATTATTCACTATTCACTATTCACTATTCATTATTCACTATTCACT
>JAXHVQ010000243.1:0-3785 GCA_034189065.1 Cyanobacteriota bacterium | reverse complement strand
TTAAAAAGAGAAGTCGTCAGCGAGGTAATTCTCTTCAACAATTTAAATTGAACTCAGCATCTATAGACGTAGAAGTACAAAATGATTTTCTTTTTGACGTTTAATTATGCCCACCTACTTATTTAATTCATTTTTAATTTTTAATTTTTAATTTTTAATTCCCCGTAGGGCGCTGTACAATATTCCTCATATAACCTGCCCAAACCTGTGCCGCATTGCTGCTACTGCCTCGCGTCGGAGTATTATCGTCGTTGCCCAACCAAACGCCGGTTACTAAATCTCTCGCGGGGACGTAGCCAATAAACCACAAATCGACATTGCGATCGGTGGTTCCCGTTTTCCCCACTTCCCCAAAACCGATCGCGGCCCGACTCCCCGTCCCTCCTTGTACCACACCCCGCATCAATGTTGTCATCGTATTGGCAATTTCGGGGGAAACCACGGGACGGTTTGCCTCGGCATCTTGCTCGAAATCGTAAATAATACGGCAGGTTTGCGGGTTATCTGGATCTTCGCAATCGCTACCGTCGAGGATACGCTGAATCGTATGGGGGCGATTCCACGTACCATTGTTAGCAAAAGCGGCGTAAGCTCCCGTAATTTCAAGGGGATTGACCTCGCTCTCGCCAATAACTAACCCAGGAGAATTGCGTAACTTCGAGCGAATGCCCAAACGCTGGGCGAGATTAATGACATTGCCCAAACCCGCATCCTGCCCAATTCTAATAGCAACAACATTTTCCGACTGGGCCAAGCCGCGATACATATCAATATTACCGCCACTGCGCTCGCAGCCGCGATAGGGACGCAAAGGCGCGCAGGAATAGGTTTTTGAAGGAGAAGTGCCTTGTTCGAGGGCAGCGGCGTAGGCAAACACCTTAAACGTCGATCCCGGCTGTCGCTGGGCTTGAGTTGCGCGATTAAACTGACTTTGGGAATAATCCGGGCCGCCCACCATCGCCAAAACTTCCCCATTGCGGCTGTCGAGGGTGACGATCGCGCCTTGATCGAAATTGACGCGAGAACCCTCTTGGGCGATCGCGCTGCGCAAAGCAGTCTCCGCCTGACGCTGCGTGGCAATATCCAGTGCCGTCTCGACAATAAAATTCCCCTCCTGGGCTAAACTCTTTCCCAACAACTGTTCGAGTTCGGTAAAAACGTAGCTATAAAAATAGGGCGCGATGGTATTAGAAAGAGTTTCCTTGGCCTTGGGACTGACTTCAATACGCGATCGCCTCGCCCGGTTCGCCTCCTCAATTGAAACCGATCCCTGCTGAACCATGCGGGTAATGACGCGATCGCGCAACTGAATCGCGATATCGTAATTCTGCACTGGATTATAACTATTGGGGGCAGGCAAAATCGCCACCAACGTCGCCGCCTCCGACAGCGTTACATCCGCCGCCGACTTATCAAAATAAAACTGCGCCGCATCCTCAAACCCATAACTCCCAATTCCCAAATACACCCGATTCAAATAATTCCTCAACAATTCGTCCTTACTGTAAAACGCCTCCAACTTCAGCGCCACCACCGCCTCGCGCAACTTCCGACTCGCCGTATTCGATCGTCCTACAAAATCGGGATACAAACTGCGGGCTAACTGCTGGGTAATCGTACTGCCCCCCTGACGAATGCCTTGGGCGCGCACGTTCGTCACCACCGCCCGCAAAACGCCCAAGGGATCCACCCCAAAATGCCAATAATAGCGACTATCCTCCGATGCCATCACCGCTTTGGGTAAAAAGGGCGAGAAATCCGATAAGCGCTTCAATTCTCGATGGGTATCGTTGCGCAGAGGACGCAGCGGCGTTTCGCCATCCCGCGCATAGATCGCAACCGGTCCCTGAATGCCCAAGGGTAAGGGGTTTACCGAAAACTTCGTCCATTCCAAACCCACAACCAATACAGCCAGTCCCGTGAGTCCTCCCACGCCATACAACCCATAGCGCAACCCCTGAATCACTGGCGGCGGGGGATTGTGAAACTGCACGCGCACCCCAGCGGCAAGTTCCGGCGGGCCGAGGGTTAAAACGTCGCCGTGGCGCAATTCGAGGGTTTTTATTCTGCGCCGTCCGATATAAACGCCGTTGGTTGAGTTTTCGTCGTGGAGAATGAACCGCTTTTGATTTTGGACATCTCGTTTGAGGCAAAGATGGGTTTGACTGACGACGGGGTTGCGAACGACGATATCGTTGGTTTTGGAACTGCGTCCGAGTTTGTAGTAGTCGCCGACGAGGGGGAAGGTTTCGGCTTTTGGGGCATCGGCTGGCTGAACCCAAAGTTCTGGAACTCTGGCATCGGGTTTGAGGGCGAGGGCCGAGTTGATTTTGGCTTGGATGGTTTGGACAGCCTGGGTGAAAACTTGGCTGATTTGGGTTTGGGGCGGTTTTTTGCTCATGGGGAGTTGGAGGATCGCATGGGACTCGTATTTAATATATTAGGCGACGAATCTGCGGGTCTACCAACTGGGTTGCTGCCACCCCGGAGTTGTTCTCAAACTTAATCCCTTAGCGACTGGCATCGATTACGAAATTTGAGACAGCAAGATAACCTGTAAACTAGGAACGGATCGAAATCGCTGGTCATTGGTCAGAAATGTAGTGCATTGATGAAGTTGAGCTGTCGCTGCGTGGATAGCATCCGGGAGTTTAAGCGTTATTGTGCTGGCTCGCAGTTGAGCCGCGTTAATCAAGAGATCTCTAGATACAGGTGCCACTAAAAGATGGGTACTGCTTGACAATATCTGTTTGTAAGCCTCCTGCTGTGGGATATTCTGATTTTGCATAGGCTTGACCAGCGCTTCCGCGAGGGACAGTTCGCTGGTAACCGCAGTTAACGCTCCATCGTCAATCGCTTGAAACAGTTGGGTCAAGTTGGCAATAAAGGGTTGATAACCTTCGAGGGCATAAATCCAAATGTTGGTGTCTAGGTAGATGCGAGTTCCGCGAAGCGCATTTAAAATTCCCATGACTCGCGTTCTTGCCGAATAAATCGATCGACCTCTTGAGGAGCGGCAAAATTCCCTTTCGCCGCTCCGATGAAGCGAACTAGCGATCGCGGCGTTGGGTTTGTCTCTGTTTCCAATCGAACCGTTACATCAACGGTTGCACCAACTGGCAAAGCTGTAAGGCAAAGGGTAATTATTCCGCCGGGTTGGACTGTGGCGGTTTGTTTCTCGTACAGGGTCATATCTCACCTTAGCAAGCTAATTTTAAATTCAATTGTAGTGGATTGGCGGTATGCGCGATCGCCTGTGCGATCGCGCGTTAGTTGCTACAATTGATGTCGGGCGGATAATGAGTTCAATGTAGCAGCCGCTAATGAGGGTTTAATCGTTGAAAATCCTAGCAACAAACCCTAGCCATCGCAACGTTGGCTAGGGTTTTGTTTGAATTTTATGAAAAAGCCGTACACCTTGCATTTGGAGTGCTATTGCATTTCGCATTTAGAGTGCTACTGCATCGGCATTTAGAGTGCTATTGCATTTCGCATTTAGAGTGCTACTGCTTTCGCATTTAGAGTGCTACTGCTTTCGCATTTAGAGTGCTACTGCTTTCGCATTTAGAGTGCTACTGCTTTCGCATTTGGAGTGCTACTGCTTTCGCATTTGGAGTGCTACTGCTTTCGCATTTGGAGTGCTACTGCTTTCGCATTTGGAGTGCTACTGCATCGGCTTAGTTGTAATTAGTTATTTTTTTAATTTTCTAATGATTTGTGGCATCGAAGACAAACCCGGTTTCTCAAACAATACCTTCGCCATTTTATTCAAGGCTAACTCGCCC
>JAXHVQ010000242.1:0-3950 GCA_034189065.1 Cyanobacteriota bacterium | reverse complement strand
GGGGAGATGGGGAGATGGGGAGATGGGGAGATGGGGAGATGGGGAGATGGGGAGATGGGGAGATGGGGAGATGGGGAGATGGGGAGATGGGGAGAAGTGATGCAACCTATGATGGCAGAGAACCGTCTTGCCGATACAATGACAGTTGATAATTGAGGGAGCGAGACATTGACCATGAAACGGCGACAGTTTATTCGCTATGGCGGGGCAAGTTTGTTAGCGACGGCTGGGACTTTGGTTCCCTCGGTTGGACAGCGCGCCCTGGGACAGTCCCGAGGCGCGCTGACGGTGACGGCATTGGGGCATACTTGCTTTTTGTTTTCCGGTGGGGGAGTGCGGGTGTTGGTCAATCCCTTTCGCGCGCTTGGCTGTACGAAGGGCTATTCTGCTCCTCGCGTGGAAGCCGACCTCGTGTTAATTAGCAGCCAGTTATTTGACGAAGGTGCAACCGAAAATCTACCGGGAAATCCTCAAATTTTGTTTGAAGCGGGGGCGTTTGAGGTGGGCGATCTTCAGTTCCAGGGCATTGAAAGCGAGCGCGATCGCGCCTTGGGACGCAAGTTTAGCAACAATGTGGCTTGGCGTTGGACCCAAGCTGGAGTCCAAATTCTTCACATGGGCGGCGCGGCTGCTCCTGTTGATATTGAGGAGCAATTTCTATTAGGCAGTCCCGATCTTGCCTTTATTCCCGTTGGGGGCGGTCCGAAAGCTTACGGCCCCCAAGAGGCAATGCAGGCTGTTAGGGCATTGCGACCTAAAATGGTTATTCCCACGCATTATCGCACCCAAGCTGCCGATGCTAATGCGTGCGATCTCGTAGGTATTGAGGAGTTTTTGCAGTTGGCGGGGAATCTTTCCGTTTCTCGGGTGGGGGGAAATCGCATGAGTGTGTCGCCTGGAAATTTCAACGGAGAGGAAACTGCGATTCGCGTTTTCAATTATCGCGTTAATTCGTAGGTATGTGCGATCGCTTCTCACTAACGCCAAACCCGCCTTAATTTCAGCACAAACCCGGGCAAAACCTCTTCTCCAGATAACGTTGCCGGATTGTCCAACACCTCCACTGCAACCCCCGGTCGATAGATTTCCACCCGCCGATTTTGGGGGTCAATCAACCACCCCAACCTTGCCCCATTGTTAATATATTCCTGCATTTTAGAGCGCAATTGACCAAGGGCATCTGATTGGGAGCGCAACTCGACGACAAAATCCGGGCAAAGCGGTGCAAAACCTTTTCGCTGTTTGGGGGTCAGTGCGTCCCACCGTTCTCGACTCACCCAAGAGGCATCGGGGGAACGAATCGCTCCGTTGGGGAGGATAAATCCGGTTGAGGAGTCAAATGCTTCTCCCAAATCTTCGCGTTCTTCGTCCCAGTTGCCAAGTTGCGTGCTAATACTGAGGTTTCGTTTTCCCGATTCGCCTCCTGTGGGTGGATTCACAACTAATTCCCCGGTTGCTGTGCGTTCTAGTCTTAAATCTCCGTTGGCGATCGCCAAAACCTCAAACTGTTCGGGCGTGACGCGAAGCGCGATCGCATCGGGCAGTTCGAGCGACAAAGTTTCCATTTGAAGGGGTGTTTGTACCATCGTTCCCATCCTTAACGCTCACAAACTCATTGCCTCAAAATCGCAGCGCTGCCATTGATGGCGTTGGCGTTCGAGGGCGAGGGGTTGAAAGATAAACTGAGGAGGCGTTCCTGCTTTCACATCGATGCGTACCGCCGAATAAGGTCGTCGCTTCTCCTTCCCGCGACCGTGACGACCGAGGAAAAAATGCGATCGCGCTACCAACTCTCCCGACTCCATTAAATCCGCTCCCTCAGTACGTTGACGGCGCAGACTATACCCACTTCCCCCGCACACCAGCCAACGAATGCCCGAGTCAGCGCGACCCGTTTCCTCGGCGCGCAAATATTCCAGGCAATGGGCGTGACCGTTGAGAACCAAATCGACGACGGGACGACCGTTGCGACTCTTCCCAACCGCCTCGGCAACCGCCTCAAAAACCTGGCGCAAATGGAAGCGAATTTCCATCGTCTGCGCTTGGTACCACTTGGTCGCCTCGGTGACATAGGGGGGATGGTGAAAAAATAACACCCGTCCCCGCACCTCCTGCGTTTGCCACGATTCAATTAAATTCTGTTTGAGCCAAGCCAACTGTTCAAAATCGGTGACAACTTTCTTATCTGCCCGAAGCTGCATCTGAATATCGTTTTGACTCTCTTCGAGTTGTTCCAATTTCGCCCGATTATCGTCCAATTCCTCTGCTTGTTCGCGATTGTCGGGGTCGAGTGTCGCCGACGCTTCCATAATTCGCTGCTGCTGCCGTTCCAACTCTTCGAGGCGCGCTTCGAGGCGGCGGCGCAGGAGTTCGCCTTCTTTCGTATCGGGGAGAGGTGCGGGGGAATTAAACGTATTGGAGTCGAGGGCAAAAAAATCAATTCCGCCGTAGCGAAAGGTATAGTAGCGGTTGGGCAAGCGAGTAAAAGAGCTGGGTCGATAGCGCAAACAATTGCCTGCGGGTGTTTTTGCCGTATAGTATTGGTCGAGATGCCGTTCGAGTTGACCGGGGAGATTGAACCCTTGAAGGTAGTCGAGAAAGGCGCGCGCGTAGGCATCTCCCTGCTTCGACCCGTGCCAGCCCACATCGAGATCGATGCGCGATCGCAACAGGCGACGCAACGGCCAAGTTAGTTGTGCGGCTAAACCGTAGATAAAGGGCAAATCGTAGTAATCGTGATTTCCTGGAACGGGGAGAAAGGGGAAGTTAAAGGTCATGCGATCGTAGGCAATGCGATCGGGATGCTCGCCGCCGACGAGAAATTCTCGGTAGGGTTCGATGAAGTTGGGGGGATAATACTCGCTCGAACCGACTAAATAAATGACATCGCCGGTGTGTAACAGAAAGCGACAGCGATCGCGTTGTTCCAAAAGCAGTTTGGCGACTTCGCGTTGGGGACTTTGACCATAGCGGGTGCCGGTTCCGCTATCGCCGATGGCCAAAAAGGAAAATTCAGGACTTTCAGCAGCGCCATCGTCGATCGCTAAACGAGTTTGGTCGATATTCCGCTCGACGACTGCCGCCTCCCGCCAGCGCACCCGTTGCTTCATTTTGTCGATTTTAGTCGCAATAGACGGGTCTGAAACAAATTCCATAGCACTCGCCGCGATCGCCTTCGTTTTTATCTAAGCATTTTTTGAGTCAATTTGCTGATTTCTCTAGTGAGAAGAATGCTATTTTTCGAGCGCGATGGCGTGCCGTGCAAGGTTCTCGTTTCGGGTGGGAGTGCTTGACGGGTTCCTCAATCAGAGATTAATTGAAATGAATCGAGGAAGCGATCGCCACCTTGAGGAAAATCAGTTTGATTGGGGGCAATGGCGACAAGAAGATAAAGACGCTCGTTCACTAAATAAACTCGGGCTTCGACATAGCCATCGGACCCCTCAACAGCAATTTCGCGACCGGGATAGCTTTCGATGTCGATGGGGCGTTCTGCAATCAGTTGCCCGTCGATGAAAGCTTCGCTTACAAAGTCATCGCGAAAACTATCTAAAAATCCCGATATTTGTTCGGTTGTCGGCGCGATCGGTAACACCTTATAAAATACGCCATAGGCGATCTCATCAGCTTCAGATTCCCAAACATAGGAACCTGTTTCTAACATTCCTCGAGCGGGATCGGCGGGTTCGATTTCTTCAGTGGGGTTTCCGGGGAGGGAGACCGTAAAGCTACCTTGGGTGGAGGTGAAGTCTTGCCAGTTCGTTGCGTCTGGTTCGAGTTGACTGGGAGGAGGAGTGTCTTCTGTTGGAGAAGTTTCGTTTGTTGGTTCTTCTACCGGAGGAGGAGTGTCTTCTGTTGGAGAAGTTTCGTTTGTTGGTTCTTCTACCGGAGGAGGAGTGTCTTCTGTTGGAGAAGTTTCGTTTGTTGGTTCTTCTACCGGAGGAGGAGTG
>JAXHVQ010000241.1:0-3951 GCA_034189065.1 Cyanobacteriota bacterium | reverse complement strand
CCCCTCTCCCCCTCTCCCCATCCCCCCATCCCCTTGATAGGATTGTCTTGAGCAAACACACCATCACACGAGGTTGGGAAATGAATACATCCTTAATCCCTGTCATTTTAGCAGGAGGAAAAGGGGAGCGTTTTTGGCCCCTCAGCCGCCGCAAGCGTCCCAAGCAATTCCTTTGTCTCGACGGAAGCGATCGCAGTCTCATGCAGGCTACAGCCGATCGCTTGTTGGACTTGGCGGGAGGCTGGGATCGCCTTTGGGTCATTACTTCTGCTCCCATTGCCGACGGGGTGAGGGAACAGTTGCCCGACTTGCCCGAATCCAACTTGCTCGTCGAACCCGAAGGACGCGATACGGCACCGGCTGTGGCTTGGGCGGCGTTGGAGGTGGCGAAGCGGCATGGCGAGGAAGCGATCGCGGGATTCTTCCCGGCGGATCATTGGATTGGGGATCGGCCGGGATTTGGGCGCACGTTGGAGGCGGCGGCGAACTTGGCGGCGCAACAGGACGCGATTGTGACGTTGGGGATCGCTCCCGGTTATGCGTCTACGGGGTATGGCTATATCGAACAGGGGGAAGCTCGAGGGGAGTATGGCGGTTTGCCGGTTTATAAGGTGAGTCGTTTTACGGAGAAGCCCGATGAAGCGACGGCGCGGGAGTTTATTGAAACCGGGCGTTACAGTTGGAATAGCGGGATGTTTATTTTTCGTGCCAAGACGGTTTTAGCGGAGTTGGCGGTTCATGCGCCTAATATTTTACAACCGTTGAAGGAGAAGGGTAAAGAGGCTTATTCCCAGTTGGAGAAGAAGAGTATTGACTACGCTTTGATGGAGAAGACTCAGTTAGCTTACGTGCTTCCGGCGAACTTTGGCTGGGACGATCTCGGCGACTGGAATGCTTTAGAGCGCCTTCAGTCGGGGGATGGGGAGAATGTGGAGTTGGCGAACCACGTGGGACTCGATACGCGGGGAGCGATCGTTTATTCTAGCGACGACAACGAGACAATTGTGACTATTGGCATGGAAGATGTAGTGATTGTGCGCGATCGCAATGCCACTCTTGTGGTTCGTAAAGATCGCACTCAGGATATTAAGAAGGTGCTTAAGGAGTTGCAAAGCGATCGCAAGTTGGAAGAGTTGCTGTAGCAACTGTAGCGAGTAAGGCAGATCGTTCGATTTTAAGCGAGCTGTAAAAAAAATAAAGATCGCCTTACTCGCCCTACGTTATTGCATCAATTACCTAGCTTTTTCAACAGGAAATTTTTGAAAACCTACCGTGCAAACGAAAATCCACTTGTATTTAATCCGGTTTGCTTGGAGCGATTGCCCGATCGCACCGAACCCACCTCAATAATTAGGCAGACCGTGTGTTACGCTAGCGTCATAATGGATTGGCAGGATACCGACCGTGAGTCAAGTCGTGAAATTAGAATTACCGGATGGGGTGTATACAGCCTTGAAGCGGCAAGCAGAAGGTCTTGGAATATCCCTATCAGAGTGGATGGCGATCGCGCTCGAACGACAAAGCAGTCTATTGAGTCAACAGAGAACCGAAGCAGAAAAAGAAGCGGCGCGTCAGCGGTTTCGCCGTCATGCTGGAGCGATCGATCTGGGTTATCCGACAGGAGCAGATAATGATAGTATTGATGCTGACTTAATTAAGGCTTATGGTGGCGATGTCAGCTAGATACGTCTTCCATCTTTTTAGGAAAAATGCTAGATTTGACTGCAAACTATAGAGGGTAAGCTTTTTCTGTTTTTTCCGATCGAGGTGCCCCATTTAGGAGGTTTCCGGGAAGCGCTAACAACAGATAAGCACTTCGAGCAAGAAGGGTTTGTAAAATTATTGAAACCTTGAAAGAGCTTAACTTATGAAAATGATCGATTTTTCTGCGGGTTCTATCAATCTAGAAAAACTCTTGAATTTTGCCGGTCAAGAGAATATTCTCGTGCGACGTGACGATAGTACAGTCTTTTTAATCGCCGCGATGTCGTCCCGAAACGCGCTTCGCGATCGCGGACGATAACTCAGAAGAAGAGTTTGCTCGCGAGGTGGAACTTACCCGCCAGAACTCAGAACTGATGGATTTCTAGCTACGCGATCGCGTCGAACCCAGTCTATCCGGACTGGAGCAAGTTCGCGCTAAGTTGAGTTTAGAATAATTATTCATTATTCATTATTCATTATTCATTATTCATTATTCATTATTCATTGATAACCATTCTTCCAAAAGTGCGCTCATCTGTTGGAGCTGCTCGGAGGTCAACGCAACATTCCAAGTTTTTTGACTCCATTGTGCTAAGGCTTTTAATAAAGACTTTCTCGTCCGAGCCAGTTGCCGAGAAACTTGAGACTGCTTCATATCGAGCTGGTTAGCGGTCTGCTGCTGTGTGAGTTTGGAGCAATAGTAAAGGTCGATCAGTTCCTTACTTTGAGGCTGAAGCGCGGATATTGCTGTTGCTAAAAAAGCATTGAGTTGCTTTCGCTGCTGCTGTCGTTCTTCGTCGCTTTCTTGGTCCATTAACCGCTCGAGTAAGGCTGAATGAACATCCACCCCAAGCTCGATCGTGAATTCCGGTTTGTCTAAGCTTGACAGGGTTTCATGGAGGGACGTTTTGGGGGGGTAGAGATAAATTCGGGTCAATTTAGCACAGTGGAGAAGCCAACGTTTGAGACTGCGCGGACAGCCTGGGGAACCGGGGGAGTCGAGATGAAGGAGGCGATCGCGGTTGTAGGATTGAGCGATCGCTTCCCAAAGCTGGCTGTCCGGTTCGCGAAGGCAGCGCACTCCCGTTACGGGTGTGGGTACGTATAAACTTTTAAAACACATCCAGGCGAGGCAGTAGCGCGCGCTGATTTCTGGAGAGAACCCCGCTCTGTGCAGTGCTTCTTCGAGTCGCTTCTTACTCAATTTGTGCAACAAGCCCCAATCCGTACAAATATCGGCTTCTCGGGAGGTGCGTAAGGCATCGCGCAGAGTTGAGCGAAAGACAACGCTAGCATAGTCTCTCAGGCTCGAAGACCGCTGGGGATTATACCCTTTGAGGATTTTTGGGACAGCGGCGATCGCGATTTGAAAATAATCGGCGAGTGCATAGCTGGGGTTGAGGCAACGCGATCGCATTCTCTTAGCTGCTCGGTAACAGGGTTCCTGCAAATAGGCAAATAAGTGAGTTTCTGCTAAGGGTTCGGATGCAGACAGCCAACGTTGATGCCAATACATGGCCCAAAATGAATCCGAGGTGGGCATATCTGCAACCCGTTCGAGACAGTTTTCCATACTGCGGCGTAACCGAGCATTAGCAGTCCAACCTCCATAGTTGTTTTCTTTGAGTTGGATAAAGGTTGAAAAGAGATCGATTGGGCTGCGATTGAGGTACATAGGGCGGTAGAATTTTTGGCAGGTAAGTATGGAGTTGGGCGCTGTCAAACTCTGAGTCGTCATATTGTTCTCAATGGGAATACATATTTCAATTGCTACTTCTAGCTTTCCGCTCTCGGTGAGTGTTATGGCGCTGATGCGTAGTGCGATAAAAACTGAAGCTTGAATTTGCCTTCACTTTCTTCTCAGTGACTTGGGGCTGGTTTTGCGCGATCGGAACGTATTTTTAATAAAACTTTACACAAGGTCTGAACGCCACGTTTTAATGCAAAAATTTGACCGCGTTCGGTCGAGAGTCAAGTAACTGCTCTTGATTAACGAGAGAAAGGAAGCAGTTGAGTTAGTCTTTTACTATTTCTGCAAAAATGAAGGGATTTTCTGCAAGATCAATGGTAATAGACTGTCTTATTCATGCCATATTGCTGGCTCCGGCTTGTTGGGTGAGGAGGCGATCGCAGCCTCATAATCCTACAACTTCGGCGATCGGACTCGTCGAACCCACGTTGTCAAATTTAAATAGAAATGTTATCATACTTATGTTCTCGGTTAATTTAGAAGCTGGGTGTTTCTAA
>JAXHVQ010000240.1:0-3961 GCA_034189065.1 Cyanobacteriota bacterium | reverse complement strand
TCTGCCAGCAGTTTAATGGCATCTTTTAACGGCGTTTGCGGTTCCACCGCGATCGGATCGGGGGTCATCAGGTCGGCAACGGTTTTGGACATTCTTCAGCTTGAGGATGATTGAGAGCGCGATAGAATCATTGTACGCCATACTAGGTTTTAGATTTTAGGTTTTAGGTTTTGGGTTTTGGGTTTTGATATTCTTGGCACTCCGAGGTTTCCCATTGGGCGATCTGTCGGAACTTTCCTACTGGCTATTTTCTTCACACGCACCGATACTAACCCACTCTCCCGAACCATCAGTCCAATATTCCTTCTTCCAAATGGGAGCTTGATGTTTGAGGGTGTCGATGGCGTAGCGACACGCCTCGAATGCCTCGCCGCGATGGGGACAGCCAACGGCGACAAGGACGCTGATTTCGCCAATTTTTAATTTGCCGATGCGGTGATGGATGACGACTCGATTGGTTTGAGGCCAAGTTTTGCTAATTTCAGTCGCAATTTGCCCGAACACCGCGATCGCCATCGGTTCGTAGCCTTGATATTCTAAGTATGAGACGGGTTTACCATCAGTGCAATCGCGCACGGTGCCGCTCATGACAACAATGGCACCGTTGGCTGAAACGTCGGCAAGGCGATATACCTCGTCCAGGGAGAGCGGCGCAAAGGTAATCTTGAACGCATTGGGGTCGAGTTTTGCCGGTAATACCATTGAATTCAGATTAATTTTTTTTAATTTTTGCAGCGGCTGGTCGATTTTTTTATCTCTCGCCAGATAAAACAGAAAAGGGACACTATAATTGTGATATAGATCGATTAGTTAAGCGATCGCGATCGCAAAGCAGTTGTGCGATCGCTTACACATAACCTTGACCTACTTCACAACTTTTTCGCGAGTCCGATCGCATACCGGCAGTCGAAAAAGCACCGATAGTAGGTCAATGTTGCAATGAAAGACAGCTTAGCGTGTTATAAGGATATTAAGGAGAGGAAACAGATGAAAGGGAAGCGCCACAAGACCGTTGCCGGTCAAACCCTAAGCGAGCCTGATTTAAGTTTGACGCGCCTCAACCCAATTTATCGCTTCGACGTTTCGTTTCACATCGACGATAAACTTCACGAAATTCCCAACAATCCCAAGCAGATGCAACAAGCACTCGACTATCTTCAAGGGCAACTGCTGAATCCTGATGAAGTAGACCGGCGCGTTCAAGCTCGCCTGTACGGATTAATCGGGGTGTATTCTCGCATTTTGGGTGACTTTTGTCAAGCAAGAGAGGCATTGATGGCCGCGATCGCGTTGAGCAAGGAGTTGAAAGATTTACGGTTGTTAGCGCTAAATTTATTACGCTTAGCTCAAGTTTATCAGTGGCAGCATCAATACGATTTTAGCGATCGCCTCATTGAAAAGGCCCTTGGCTATTATACCAGCAATCCCGCGTTGAGCGACTGTCTCGACTTTGCCTATCAGTATGCGGGAAAATGCAAATTCGAGCAGCAACAATACGAACAAGCTCAATGGTACTTTGAGGAAGCTTTAGCCATTCGCCAGCGCAGAGGCAACCCTTCGTTATTGAAGGCGACGCAATTGGTTCTTAATATTACCCAAAAACGACTGGCTTCTAATCAGTTACCAGTAAACAGTAAACAGTTAGCAGGAATCAGTTACCAGTTAATGTAGGGTGGGAATTGCCATTAATAGGCTAAAATTAAACAATTTTTCTCCCACTGGCAATGCCCACTACAACGAACGCGGTAGGTATTAATTAGACCGAGATCGTAGGGTGGGCAAGGTTCTTAATCCAGCTTGAAGAAGAAATCGGAAAAATCTCTTGCCCACCACCCGCGAGCGAGTTAATGGTGGGCATTGCCAAGGGTGAGAGAATGTGTTGAATCTCGCTTTTTTTTGGGCAATTCCCACCCTACACAATACTAATCAGTTAGCAGGAATCAGTAATTAGCGAAAAGTTAGTCTATTGAAAACGTTACGATTGAATATCCCTACGTTCAAACGGACTCGCTCGACCAATTTATCTAGATTCTTAACCTGTTTTAACGGGTTTTAGCTATATCTTGGCGGACAGTCGAACGAGTCTTAACTTTTCACCAACGACAAATGACCAATGACCAATGACCAACGATCAAAGAATCTTACGACCGGTCAACAATTGTCGCACTTCTAGCATAGCAGAATAAGTGGGCAAAACGTGCAACGTTTCATCGGTTGGTGTTTGTGCCAATGCCGTTGCGATCGCGTCTTTAAGATTCTCCTTTACAATTAAATTCAAGGGATGGCGATGGCGTTCCTCCTGGGAATATTGAAGGCGTAGCGCCATATCGTACACGCGATCGCCACTGGCCACAATTGTGCCTCCCATCGCCACCAACTTCTCCATATCCACATCCCAAATCCACGAAACATCAGTCCCATCTGGCGTGCGATCGTTGAGAACCATTAACGTTGTTGATGCTTTCCCCGTTGCTTTAATTTCCGTCACGGCGCGAATGGTTTCATTCATTCCTACCGGATTTTTTGATAGCAAAATGCGAATGTGCTTTCCTTCCACCGTCAACTCTTCCGCTCGTCCAAAGGCGGCACGAAAGTTCTCAATTGTCTTCTCGATTATTTCTAGATCGACACCAATTTCTTTGGCGACTAAAGCGGCTGCAAGCGTGTTATACTTATTATAAACACCAATTAAAATTTGTCCCCAATCTTGACTATTGAGAGCAGTTGTGCTTTTTTCAAACCCACAAGACGGACAGCGATAATCGCCTAAATGGGACAAATAAACGCCTTGGTAATCGAGAGAATGACCGCAGCGGGGACAATAAATAGAATCGACGGCGTGGGGAATTTCTTCGAGATATAATTCCGGTTCGTTTAGACCGAAAAAGAGAACCTTTTGGGGTAAATTTTGTCCGAGAAACGAAAGCGTCGGATCGTCGGCGTTGAGGACAATGACGGTATCTTGGGGAAGGGGCGCGATCGCGGTTTGCCAGCGCTGACTAATGACATCCACTTCCCCGTAGCGGTCGAGTTGGTCGCGAAATAGATTTAATCCTAAAATAAACTGGGGGCGACAGTCGCGTAGTATTAATGGTAAAATATTTTCATCGATTTCGAGGATGGCGTAGTCGATGTTTAATTGACCGACTAAATTTGCCTCTTCTAACAAAGCCGCGATCGCGCCATTAATCAGATTGGCTCCCGTCGTATTGTGACAAACCCTAAATCCTTGATTTTCCAGGATTTTTCGCAACAATAAAGAAGTCGTTGTTTTCCCATTGGTTCCAACCACGAGAATTGCGCCCCGAGTCGCTTGCTCGAACAACAAAGGGAGTATATTGGGATAAATGCGGCGCGCGATCGCTCCCGGAAGAACGCTAGCGGCTCCTAAGCGCAGTCCGCGCACCAACGTTGTAACAATTTTAGCCGTTGCCACAGCAAATCCGATTTGTATTCGAGCAATTAAATTTGTCATTTGTCCTTTGTCATTAGTCAACGATTTTGGAAAAATTTAAGTCCCCCTTATGTATTTCCCCCCTAAAAAAGGGGGGTTAGGGGGGTGGGGATTTAGGGGGATCGTCTGCGCCGCCCAACCGCTACACTGGAACAGATGCGGTCTGAGATGGAAAATTATGCGCCTCAAAGCAGTGCTAGCCTTGCTTCTTCTCGTTCCTGCCAACAGTATCGGCGTAACGATGGCCTTATTTATTGCGCCGGGAGGGTGGGGAAATACGGCATTCTCCCTTTGTAAAATCTGGATGTTAATTCTACCAGCAATCTGGTTTTTCCGGATCGAAAGAGAAAAGTTCCAGATTTCTAAACCGACGCGCCGCGAGATTGGGGTAGGTTTAATTTTGGGCTTTTTGATATTTGCCGTCATTGTTGGCGCGTATTGGCTGTTGGGTCAACAGTGGATTGATGTAGAACAAACGCAACAAAGGGCGCAAGCGGTTGGCATAAC
>JAXHVQ010000024.1:0-53764 GCA_034189065.1 Cyanobacteriota bacterium | reverse complement strand
TTTTGTAAAAACTTTAAAATCATTAAGCGTTTATTTAAGCTTTTAATTGATTTCAAGTTATTCAACTTTCCTGATATTGAAAAGTTCGATGCTTTTTCATGTCTCATTTGAAAATGCTATAGATAAGATAGATGAGACGCGCGATCGCTCGTCCGATTTCAATTCTGACTCGCAATGCAAACTAGCTGTTGCGAAATCGAGAAAAAATTAAGAGTTTTAACACCAAAAATAGTTTTCTCAAAATAAGGCGAATTCCTCCATCATTGCGCATTTTTTTTAGCTTTTGATTAAATAACCTTAAAACCTCCATTCCCGTTAAATCGCCATAAACTCCCCCCTGACTCCGCGAGGGATTATCCCAAAGCCAAGACGCTCCATTTTGATTGAGAAGATGATAAATATCGGTTCCATACTTTTGATACAAAATCGGATGCAATTGAGCAATTTTCTCGTATAAATATAAAAGTTGATTTCGATGGCTCCGTTGCAAGCGAGAGTCGGAGCGAATTCGATAAAAATAATGCAATTCAGGGATAACAACTCCAACCCAACCTCGCTCGCACAAATTAATCCAACATTCATAATCTTCCAAATTCTCAGCGAGAAGGGGGTTCATCCCGCCGGCAGCCAAATAAGCCGTTTTACGAACAACCGTACAAACGCCTAATAAATTGTGGCAAAGTAAATAGGGAAATTCTGGATTCCAAGCAATCCAAACCTTTTGCGATTCGCCAAATTCTTTGAGCCAAGAAGCAACGAAACCCACATTTTCATATCGGCTTAAAATTTGAACCGCTTGGGAATAAAACGTTGGCGAAACTTTATCGTCTGCATCCAAGAAAGCTAAATATTCACCTCCAGCGACTTGCGCTAGATGATTGCGAGCTGCGGCAACTCCGCTGTTCTCTGCACGAATAACTTTCAGGTCGCTATACTGCTTCTCTAAAGCATTCAGCATTTCTAAACTTTTGGGGTCGTTACTCCCATCGTCGAAAACGATGACTTCTAAATTCGGATAATCTGAAGCATAAACAGAAAAGAGCGTTTCTTGAATATATCGACCGTGGTTATAAAAAGGAACACAAACCGAAACGCGACGGGGAATGCTCTGAGAATCGACCAGAGGTTGGGGGTAAGCAATGTGACCGCTAGGAGGATAATTGAGCGAAGGAAAGAAAGTTTGCGTTTGCTGTCGGGATTTTTCAATAACTCTTTGAAGGTGCTTGAGGCGTTGAACTAAAACAACTTCGGGGCGCGTTGTTTCCCGAACAAAATTCCGGGCGCTCGCGCCCATTTGTAAAATTTGTTCGCGATTTAAACTCAAAAGATGCAGCAGCTTTTCGGAAAAATCTTCTGTCAAATTCCAATCGAAAATGATGCCAGCTTCTTCCTCCTCGGCGCGCAGCATCTCGACATGACCGACATCGTCACTGGCTAAAATAGCTTTCCCTAGTAACATGGATTCCATACAACTA
Source organism: Cyanobacteriota bacterium (assembly GCA_034189065.1). GTDB lineage: Bacteria > Cyanobacteriota > Cyanobacteriia > Cyanobacteriales > Spirulinaceae > FACHB-1406. The sequence goes on along the minus strand of JAXHVQ010000024.1, from coordinate 52,289 downwards.
TTAGGAAAGTTCTCCCACAAAGAGGGAAGGACAACGCACCACGCCCGCGCAATTCGTTGGTGCAGTTGCAGTTGGGGTAAGGGAGGCGAGAGAATGAGTTGTTCTGCGTCAATATAATGTCGATATTTATGTTTTAAATAATCGCTGAGGTGACACCCTTGGAGGTGATACCAAGTATCGCCGCCAATTAACGTCAGTTGAAAAGAATGTCCGTCTTGCCACAGTTTGCTACAAGCTTCAACAAGGGGGATGACCCCTTTACGAACTTCTAAACGACCAAAGTAAATAATATCGCCCGGTGTGGGTTGGGAGGAGGGGAGTTGATGGGGGTTGAGAAGAGACTTGGAAGCGGGAAGCGGGATAATTTCCAGGTCGAGGGAATTGCCCACCGCCGCGATCGCGCTCTTGGCGATATACTGAGTAGGAGCGATGATACCATCGGCAGCAAGGGTACAAAATTTTTCCATCCGGCCGACCCAGTAGTCGGAGAGTCGGTAACTGGGCATACAGTCGGCGGGATAGAGCATATACTGAGAGCTGTGTAGCGTTAAAATAATCGGTACGCCGTCTAATTCGGGACAGCCCACGAGTTTTTTTTGAATGAGAAAGTAGGCAAGACCGCTGAAGTCTTCGCTTTCAATTGCGTCGGGTTTGCCGTGTTTGCGAATGTAGTCGAGGACTGCTTCAGCCAGTTGATAGCTTAACGCCCCCCAGTATCCCATAACATTGTAGGGAAAGGCTGGATGTTTTTCTGACAGGGGATCGGTTGGAGTTGCGCTTAAAAGATGGATGTCTTTGGGGACAATTCTAATGAGGGTGTAAGTATCTTGTTGCTCGATTCCGGGGCGGTCGCTACGGGCAAATACTGTAATTTCATGACCTGCATCGGCAAACATCGCAACAGTATTCCCCACATACGTAGCAATTCCACCGGGAGTAGGAGGGATTTCACTGGCAACGAGCAAAAGTTTCATGGATTGTGGGGAGTGGGGAGTGAGGAGTGGGGAGTTTTTCGCAATTAAATCTCTTCTTCATCGGTTAGCCGCAGTTGGCGTTTGAGTTTAAACCACAGTTTTCTCAGTTGCCAAAACTTGGAGGATTCCATTGCTCGTTTTTTCCAGGCCAATTCGTGTCTTTCTGCTTCGAGTTGGCATTTTTGCTGCCACAGGTCGCTTAAAGTTTCCTCTCGATCTTGGTATTCTAAAGCGATTAAGAGCAACTCTTCTGCCATTTTTGCATCTAGGCGAGGTTTGGGATGAGTTTGGCGAATGTGGGTTGCTTCGGTAAAAATGGTGTCGATCCATTCAATTAGGCGATCGCGTCCAAACCATTCTACAACGCGCTGGCGCGATCGCTCCCCCTGTTGTTGGCGAAAGTGTGGATTTTCGAGTAAAGGGAGTAACGCTTGAATATATGCGTCGATTTCTGCTTCGTCGCTTTCTCCTTTTGGTACCAATGTTCCGGTATCGGGAGTTACCAATTCAGCTTGTCCGCCAACATCTGCTGCTACGATAGGAAGCTGCATGGACATGGCTTCGTAAATGGCGAGAGAAATTCCTTCGTAAGCTGAGGGTAATAGGAGGATATCGGCAGCGGCATAAAATTCAAGCATTTTTGTTGGCGTAACGGGGGGAAGAAGATGAAAGTAGGGGGTTAAATTGAGTTGCTCGATTTTAGCGTGTAAGGCTGTTTTTAATTCTCCTTCCCCCAGAATAATAATAATAAACGATTGAAAGTAATTCGTTAGAGCCTTAGCAAGCTCGACGAGAAAGAGAGGACGCTTTTGTTGGACGAGTCGGGCGGGAAAGAGACAAACGACTGTCTCTTCTGCAATTTCGAGTTGGGAACGCAAAGTTTGACGTTTTTGTTCGTCGCGAATCCACCATTCGGTATTAATGCAGGTATAGCAAACTTTTAGTTTTTTGGCGGCAGCGGGCGAGAGGGTTTGATAGGAGCTGGCAAGAAATTGGGAAGTGACAATTTGGGTATCCAAAAAACTGCCAAACTGACAAGAAACTCTTGGATAGCCGTTCCCTCGCCAACCTGGATCGTCAGTGTGGGTTAAGTCGATAAAAGTGACGTGGGGTAATGTTTCAACCAAAAGAGGTAGAAAGTAATAAGCAATATAACAGTTAGAAATAAGAACGAGATCGATCGACCTCGATTGAATTAAATATTTGGTAAAGGCGAGCCATTGATTGGGTTCGAGGAAGTTAGAAAGATGAAAAATAGTAGGCGTAATTTCATAGAAGTATTGATGCCAAGGATGGCGCGACTTAAGGGTTGTAACAATTGCGATCTCGTTATTTTGTTCGGTAAGTAAGGAGATTAAGTCTAAATTTAATCGATCTGCACCGCCGACCTCTAAGAAGGGAAAAAAGCAAAGGATGCGGCGATTGGCGGAGGAAGTTAGGGAATTTTGAGCTGAAATTGATAAGTTGAGTTGAAGCGGTGCAAAGCTAGATCGGACTCGATTGATATCGCTGAATGTGCGCTCTTTGAAAATTTCTTGATAGCGAGATTGAATTAACTCGATTTCTTGTTGAGCTTTGAGGGGATTTTTAAGAGCTGTGCCATACAAGCCAGAATCGGTGCGGCGATAACATTCTAGATATTCCGGCATTGTCCAACCTTTTTGATTGTTAACAATGGCTCTTAACCACCTTTCCCAATCTTCGTAAACTCTGAGGGTTTCGTCAAACCCGCCTACTCGCTCAAAATCGGATTTGCGGTATAGTAAACGGCCTGTAACTTGGTTTTGTTGGATAAATAGGGAAGGTTGATTGAAGCCTTGATGCCACCAGTATTCTTGGTCTTGGAAGCCGACGGAATAAGCGTTGACAAAAGAGAAATCAGGATGGGTTTCGAGGAAAAGAACGCATTTTTCGATATAGGTGGGGTCGATGAGGTCGTCTAAGTCGATGAAGAATAAGTAGGTTCCTCGGGCGTGGGTAATAGCGGTGTTTCGACCGGCGGATACCCCTCGGTTGGTTGGGTGTTTGAAGGTCTTGATTTTGGGCGATCTTTGTGGTAGTGAATTAAGAAGTACGATCGCGTTTTCTTCGGTGGAAGCATCATCGACAATAATCCATTCAAAATTTTGCCAGGTTTGATAGAAAATGGAGCGATAGGTTTCTTCAAAGTAGCGATCGGCGTTATAAAATGAAGAAATAATCGAGACAATGGGGGGAGTTTGTGGGGGAAGCGGGTTTGAAGGGAGAGGGAAATTGGAGCGCGATCGCAGAAGATCGATAAACTCGCGAACGCTGGAAAATTGGGGGGCTGCGGACATTAGCAGGGGAATAACGAGCGTGAAAGGAATCGGTCGGCTTCCATTATTGCATAAACTTTACTCCTATCGGCGGTATATTGGTTACAACGCTTGGCACGAACTCCGGTTTCGCTATGCAGGGACGGGAATTTGCATATTTGGGAAAATGACAATTTTAGACGCATTTTATAGAAATCCTAGTTTATACCAATTTAATATGACGTTGCATAGATTGTGTCCTCCTAAATTCGCGATGAGTGTAATGGTGCGTTACGCTCCGCTAACACACCCTACTTTATTCTATGCAGCTTCATGTCAATCTAGTATTAGTCGTGGGACGATGAAATGTCGAAAGCTTTGTACAGCCAAGCTTTTAGAGACTAAAAGATAGAGCAACTTATTTGGGATTGCTCTAGCTTATTGCCAATTGAATGTCATCCCTAAATATTCTTCAAGTTCTTGATTATAAGGTTGGAAAAACTCAGCAAGTTGCTGACGTAAGGTGGGAGAAGTGGGAGGATAGGTATTTGAGTTCCAGTTGCGATACTCGGTTTGGGGGCACTCGGGAAGATTGAGGAAGTTATAAACTTGCTTCATCGTTACTGCCGGGTTAGCGAATAATTTTTCACTTTTAAGAATTAAAAATTGTTCTTTAGGAAAAACATTAAGCCACTCTCTGAAGTAGTCAACGTAGAGACTGCTGGCGATGTGCATTGATAGATAATTTTCAACATTATTGAGGTAGGCTTCTCTCAGTTTTATCGAAAAATCAATTTTCTCGTCTTTTTCTAGTTTAAGATACTCCCGGATTGGTATTATTTTACGCCGAACTAGGTTAAGATTTAGAGTATGGACACCACTGAGGGATTTCTTGGAGTATTGGTCGCTCGCATAAAACTGAGAAATAGTTCGTTCTACGGGATTTCTTAATAGGACAATAAGCTTGATGTTTGGGAACCAGTTAAGAATTCGCTTAGCTATATTAGGATACATAATATAAGCTGCTGTTGCTTCGCCTGTGAGATAGTTTTTATCCGCGATCGCGGGAAAATAGGAGAGATAATAGTCAAGATCGTGTATAGGAGAATGAGAGAAGTAGCCTAGTTCTTTACCGACAGCCGGTAAAATTTGAGGGTGGGTGGTAAGATAGGCATAGAGAGAGGTCGTTCCGCATTTTGGAAAACCCAAAACAAGGAAGTCGGGCTGGCGTTTTTGGGATTTGTTCCAAGCTGACTTGACAAGTTGAGGATGGGAGTGGCTAATTTGTTGAAAGCTGGCTTGTTGATAGCAAACTTTGGCTTTTTCAATTTGACCTTGCTGGACTAAAAGTTTGCCTAAGACAACGCGAGCGAAGGGAAAGTCGGGCTGATTTATAATATTTTGTTGGAGAATTTCTATTCCTTGCTCTAAGAGCAGCTCGCTATTTTTTTGCTCTAAGCTATTAAGTAGGAGTAAAGACCAATATAAAAAATAGTAGGCTGCGAATAAGTCGGGTTTGAGTTGAATCGCTTTTAAATTGTAAAAAGTGGCTTTTTCATAATCAAAAAAACCTTGATAGAGTTGAGCTATTTTTCGATATAAAGTTGCCGAATCGGGTTTAATTATTAGTGCTTTTTGGTAGTGGGCGACCAAAGTTTCTAGTAAGTCTGTCATTTGAGCTTTGAGTTGTCGTACTTATAACGCGATCGCGCTTTTTTAATAGGGGAAGTTCAGTGGGATTTATGGGCGGTACGGTTAGGTTAAGATGGTACAGAACCCTACTACTCCAGACTGAAACTCTATGGCTTAAGTTACCAGAAACGCGATCGCGTCATACATCACCCGAAAATAGGTTGTCGCCCCAGTCGCCGCTAACCGAGACTCGAGAGAATCGAACCCAAAGAGCGCCCGGTTAGGTGGTAAGTAGGTGGGCATAAATAAACATTACAACCCAGAATCCGAAACTGAAGCAGCAAAGCCAGCTACAAAGAGGGTTTCACAGTTTTGGATTTAATAACTATTTTGCGAATAATTGCGCCCACCTACTTATTTGAGGAAGAGTGAGGGTTTGCCGTTGAGTCGGCTGACAAAGCTTGTGGCTTTGAATTTTAATTGGGTGAAGAGGCGGGCGGCGGTTAAGATGAGGGAAGCTCCGGCATCGGCGGCGATCGCTTCGAGTCTGGGTAAGGTACGTTTGAGTCGGCTGGCTTCTGGGGCGGGGGCAGGAATGGCGATGACTCCGGCGTAGAGACAACCGAAGAGGGCGGCGATCGCGCGATCGGCTTTGGGGATAGGCCAGTAGGACTCTTGCGCCGGGGGAGAGTTGAGTTTGTAAGTAGACCGCGATCGCGGTCGGCTTTTTGGTCGAGTTGACGGTAGGTTAAAGTTGTGCTAGGTTTTTCCCCATTTTCGAGGAAGGTGTAGGCAGTTTGGTCGAGGTGTTGGCAAGCGCGATATGGGAGGAGGTTAACGAGGGTGGAAGGGGTCATTTTCAGTTATTACCTTATCAGTTATCAGTAGGGATGTTTCGCCGAAACGTCAGTACGTCAGTTATCAGTGCTTCTGAAAAACGCTATAGCAATTTTTGTGGTTAGTGAGGTACGGGTAGAGCTTTCTAAGCAAGGGTTTCAGTTGACAATCGGTATTTCATCCATTTAAGAAACGCTATATATTTTTCCTAATTCCAATTCAATTTTCTCCCTAATAACTCTTCAAGTTCCTGATTGTAAGGTCGAAACGACTCAGCTAACTGGCATCGCAAGTCATCAGAAATGGAAGAATAAGAGCCAGAGTTATACTTTGGATAATCTTTCAATTGATAATCGGGTAAATTCAAAAAACGATAAACTTCTTTCATTGTCGCTGAAGGGTTACTGCAAAACTCTTCGCTTTTGAGAATCAAAAATTGTTTTTTCGGAAAAAAACATATCCATTTTTTTAGAAAATAAACATATAGAATAGCTCGGATATTTACTAAAGCATTTTGTTCGAGTATCGAGCAATTATCAACATTTTTATGTACAAAGTTATTAATGCCTGTTTGCAACAGTTCTTGCAAATATTGAATGCTCAAACTTAAACTTTCTTCTAGAGAAAATTGCTGAAACCCGAAACGTTGATTCTGGTGAAAAATGGAGACCAATACATCAACAGGATTCCTGATTAAACAAATCAATTTAATATCCGGCAGCAATTCTAATATTTTTTCAGGATTTGCCCAAGCGAAATAGGAAGCACTTGCCTCCCCAGTGAGATAATTTTTATCTTGAATGGCAGGAAAATGAGAAAAGTACCAATTAGCTCCCTTGTCTAAAAAACGAGAAAAGAAAAGAATTTCTTTTCTGGTAGCGCTGAGGACTTGAGGATGAGAAGTTAAATACCGATATAAAGAAGTTGTACCGCACTTCACGAAACCGCCAATAATAAAGTCAGGATTTCGCAAGTGCTGGGGGATCCAATGCTGCTTAGTTAGTTCTGGGTAATGTACTGATGTTTCTTGATAGCTAAAGGCTTGATAATGATAAATTGCTTCTTGTATTTTTCCTTGATGTGTTAGTAACTCGCCCAATAGGTTGTGAAAGAACGAAAATTCGGGTTCTGCCTTGAGAGCTTGTTTGAAAGAGTTAATTCCTTTCTCTAAATCGTCGGGAGTGACTTGTTGATTACGAGCTTCTGCAAAAATTACAGAAATTCCAATAAGCCAAAGTTCGTTCAATTCTGAAATATCATTCCATCGAACTACTTTCGACCGGATTGCTTCTATGTTTTTAAATTCGGCAAAATCACTAGATAGAATCCCTTTTAATTGAACTGCCTTTAAGTAGTACTCGCAAGCTCGATGAAATTCCTTCCCAGAGAAATATTGTTCGGCTAGCTTGCGGACAATTTTGAGATTGTCGGGTTTAATCCGTAAGGCTTTGTGATAGCGATCTTTGAGCAACATACTAACCGTAAATTATTTCGATATAGAGACAAAAAGCGGCGATCGCGCGCTTTTAGCTTTGGGGGTGGGAGAGTTGGACTCTTGAGTTAGGGGGAGTTGAGTTTGTAAGTCGGCCGCGATCGCGATCGGCTTTTCGGTCGAGTTGACAGTAGGTTAAAGTTGTGCTAGGTTTTTCCCCATTTTCCAGGAAGGTGTAGGTAGTTGGGTCGGGATGTTGGCAAGCACGATATGGGAGGAAGTTGACGAGGGTGGAAGGGGTCATACCTTGGGTTTTTTGTTGAAAATTCTAGCACGGGCTATGTATAGTTCCTTAAAGGTCATTTAAAGAATAGAAGCAATGCCGCGAGCGTTACTGAATTATGACCCATTCAACCGCGCATCGCTCCCGGTGTTGCCAAAAGTGCGATCGCTCAAATTACCCAAGTTCCTCAATAAAATTGAGCGGCGATCGCTCTATAGCAATCCTACTAAAGGGGATGGAACGAGCGAGCAACTTGAAAGCCAGGTACAGTAAGGATTTCATTTTTGGAAATTGCCACGACCTATCTAGTAGGATTGCTATAGTTTTTCGGTCTAGTTAGAGGAAGAATTAACTTCCGCAGTTATTCCCATTAGTTGTAAATGGGTTTGCTCTTTTGGCAGATCGAGTGTTTTATTTTCTTGCCATTTAGTCCAATCACTTTCTAAAAACTGGTCATCGGATTCTGGAGCGGGAGGATAGTCTTGCCTGAGAGCGCAAAGACGGTGGTGTTCGTTGATGTATTGATTATGTTCGCGAACATATTCCCCCCGATGCTTGCGGACTTTTCTCTCAGTCTTAAACCCCTCAACAGGGCTTAACCATCCGCCTGTTGAAGCTTTTTTGGCAATTTGACCAAGTTCGGGCAGCATTCGATCGTAGCATTCGCTAACTTCATTGTTGGGTAGCCGCAATTCCTGTTTCATGGGAGTTCCATGTGCGGTTAAAAACTGCCATGCAAGATGCCGACATAAAATAGCGCTGTTTTCCACCAGTGGATCGCTAAGTTTGACATTGACAACATCAGAATGATTGCCGGGTATTGGTAAAAAGTGAACGTGTGGTTTGATACGTTGGGAATTGAGGCTATCTGGGTTGCCACCTTTGCCATGCTGGCTTTTAGGTGCGAGGAGTTTAATGTCAGTGCGATCGATGGGTTGAAAGTTACCACCATCTGCATCTAAGGCAAGAACTGCCAAGTAATTGCGGACATTAGGGGGAATGTTCCGCATATCCGGAGTTTCTTTAGTATAGCCACCTGGTACTGGGTCAATAGCAAAGATGTTAACGTTGAGGGTATCTTCAAATACCTCAAAAAGCTTGTTGGCTATCTTCAAACAGGTAACAGCGCCCCGACTCCAGCCAATGATGTTGACAGTATCGATGGGCTGGCTCATCTCGAATTTGAGGTGGGTTAACATCCAGGCAGCTTTATAAACATTGTCATCCCAACCGCTACCCAAGGCTCTCCCCATTTGTTTCCAAACTTCGGGAGTGTTACCCGTGAAGCTTAACTGAAATTCGTCTGCTTGCTTTTCTCCCAAAAACCAGTACCGTTTGCGTCCTTTTAGTGTAAGTCCAGGATTTTGAGACTTTCCCTCACTTTTTTCCGTACCCAAAATAGGGTTGAATTGACCGGGATAAGCATGGTGTACTCCGCTTTGGGAATCTTCTGCGGAGATTTCTTCAGAGCCAGGTCCTTCGCAGATAAGGTAGGAGGGGTTTTCGGACTGTAGGGCAAAGGGGTAGGGGTTCTCTTTAGTACGCTTGCCAGTCTGGACAATTCGCGCTTCTTTTCCATCTATTGCCATGCTCAACTGGTTAATTAGTTCGTCGGTATCCTTATCCCTGTGGAAGTCTGTTCCGTGGCATAAAATCGTGAAAATATTGTTCGACATTGTAACTACCGTAATGTATCTTACACCTTTACGACGATTGCAAAGCATGACTTCTGAATTTTTGGGATTTGGAACCTTTTTTATAGATGAATACGTTCTGTTTTCTGACTTAATTACTGCCGGTGAAGCTGACAAAGCTGTACCCGTCTTATCCTACCCGGTAAAGTACGCCCTCAGCTCCTCCCGTAAAACCTTCCGTGCCTGAGAGATGCGCTTGCAGACATTATCGTAAGAAATTCTCTGCTGTTGGGCAATCTCTTGATAGGGAAGTGCTTCATAAAAGTGTAAAATAAACGTCTCGCGCAGTCTCGTCGGTAAGCGATCGATCGCGCGGCGGATAATCATCTTTTTTTCCTCTGTCTCCAAAGCCTTTATAGGCGTATCCACACCGGAAAGTAGTCCCTTTTCTTCTGGAACTGCTTCTATATCCTCAAGGTTGTTCGCGCCGCGACTGCGTTCTCGATGAATATCTACGCAAACATTATAAGTCAGCTTCGTTAGCCAAGCCTTAAAATTCACAATTTTTCCCGCAAACTGTTGCATCTTTTCCCAAGCCTTGAGCATTGCCCGACTGAGCGCGTCTTCAGCATCAGTAAGGTTTCCGTTCATCCATTTGATGCAGCAACGATAGAGAAGCTCTCGATGTTTTTGCCATTCCTGCCAAAATTTTTGTTCTAAACAAAAAAAACTGGGGTTTTTGCGGTATGAAGAATTTGATTCCACTGTTTGAAAATTTGACATATATACTCCATGAACTGAGAGCGAAGATCGTAAACAGGTAGCTGCCCTTGAAAAACACAGTTGGTAAATGGTTAGCTGACCCTAAAAAATCTCCGAAAAGCAACTATTTTTTTTTGCTTTTTCAGTGGGTATATCGAGCTAGCAACAATCTCATTGCAGATTGGCTAACAATGGAATATTCGTTTTTGGGTATGACAAAATACTCTCTGCTTAATTTTTTCCACTAATTAATGGATTATTTATGCAGAGTTAATAAAGTTAGCGAACTTTCTCCTCCCAAGAACAACTGTCAATCTTGATGCAGTAAGTTGTAGAGTAAGGAAGAGCAAACGAACTAGCTACAACTCTCCTCTATTGATGCGGAAAGTGCTGTTAAACCTTTCAGGGAATTTTTCCAATCGCTGAAAGCTGAAGAGTTTCCCATCCCTACTTTTCATAAAATACTGAAAGCAATTTTCTTCTCATGGTTGTTTTGTTCGGGTTATCCCAAAAGTAGTTCTGTTTTTATATTAACTCGGTATTTATGTTGAAAGCAAGTGAAAATAGATATTTTTTTCAAGAAATTAGATAAACATCTAAGTGGTTTTTTTAAAAAAATCGCTCAAAAATTAGCGATTGAAGCCTGAGAGCAAATGCGAAAATGCCCAAACTTATATGAGTATTGGGCGGCGGTAGATTATGAACTTTCGAGCGATTAGTTTTTTGCAATCAAAGCGTTATATTCTTCCAATTTTTTCTGAAGAAGCCCTAAATTAGACGCTGTATAAATCACCAAAGTGCTAGTGGAATTCTTAGGGAAAAATTTTTATCAATGTTCAAGCGCGCCAATTCTACGATACGCTCTTTTGTTTCTCGATCGAATGGATTAGTGTTTAAGTAATTCAGCAGCAATTCAGCAAAAACTTCTTCTGTTTTTTGATTTTGGATATAATACGCTAATGACACGGTTAACCTCTCTTTAGCGGTAGTAAGGCTTGTACGCAGGCTATAAGCTGCTTAAGCCCCATAATTTACTTTCACATCTTAAAGACGATTTCGGTCATAAGTTTCTGAATTTTGCTCGGGGCAGTTCTTTCCCAGCCCACAATACGCCTTGCGTTGAGGTGTATGTCCGCGCATCGAGAGCGCCTGTTTGGAATTGGCAGCTCGAAGCGGTGCTTTACCCCTGGAGCGGATTAGTGTCAATGCCCGACTCTGAAGTTTTGCTAACGCTTGGTTGTGCTTTGCACTCTGCGCGATCGCGTTCTACTTCTGCTGCGTCCCGTAGAGTACAACATTACTCCAGGTTCGGCAAATCGATCGCGATCGCCGATAAAACACTGCTAAGCTGCTCTCAAACAATTTAAACTGAATCTGCAATAGCAGTACAGCGATCGCATCTTATAAAACCGAAGACAATTTAGTGTAAGCGGAGCCAACCGCTTACACTACGTCAATGCACCTCATAAATTTTCACTCAATGGCGTTGGAATCTCACAGAGTCTGCATATATAATCGATAGTCACTGCCATCGTGCAACATTTCCATGTTGGCTAAGTTACTATTCGACGGAATTTCCTCGATGTTGAAAGATTGAAACCCGATCCCGTATCAACAGTGAGTAGTTAATTTACCCCCGATAGTGATACGGGAGTCGGTGTAATTCACCCTAAAGCGAGTCGTTTGATTGACTGTAAAAAGCAAAAAATGCAATTAAAAGTCTCTCAAGTAATCACCAATAAAACCTTTTGCTAAGTCCGCACCTTTCCCGATCAATGCTCCCCATGCAGGAGCTGAGGCAGCTCCCATTTCTACAATCTTGTTTCCAATGTTGGAAAAAGCAGTCGTCTCAATAAATCGGTGTTGGTATGGCTTATTAGATTTATTGTGATAGACTAAAAAGCGCAAACTTTTCTCGTTGTTTTGTCCGTACTGAAAATCATCATTAACCTGGATTTTGTATTCCTTATCACCAGGAACAATGTCGGAATCCTCTACTTTACACTTAGAGAAAAACGCTTTTTTGAGGCCGAGTTGTATAAACAAGCTACCAGAGGCTTGCTTACCTTGTACGGAGTAAGGGTAAACAATATATGGCTCTTGTCTGTTCCCTAAGTCTTGCTGCCATTTGATCGTCGCATTTTCTTTAAAAGCTGGATCGATCTCAATCCAGTCGCCTTTTTCAACAATTTCAGTCATTTTTTTGTCCTCAATCTTGAGTGGGTTTGTATTGTAATTGCTTACATGAGTTAGACGATTGAGCGAACAATTTTCTGAAATTTTTGGTGAATTTTTTAGCAGCACCAAGGTAGCTTGGAATTTTTTCAACGCGACTTACGGGGCAATATTGTCTTCTTCCCATTGCTTGTAGCTGCCACGAGATACCGGACGACAGGGGACGAACCACATCCGCCTCGCATTGAGGTGTATGTTAAACATCGATGTTTGTTTGAAATCAGCCAATTGAGCAATGCCATCAGCCCTAGAGCGTATCTGGATCGATGCCCAACTCTTGAAGTTTTGCTAAAGCTTGGTTCAGTTTAGCTCGGGCTTGCTCTTCTTCCAACAAAGCGCGATCGCGTTCGGCCCTTGCCGCGTCCCGTTCCAGCAAAATGACTCCAGGTTCGGCAAACGGTTCGCCATCGGGATGAAACACCGCTAAACCGTCCTCAAACAGTTCAAACCGAATCTGTAACAGAAGCGATGTCCAAGGTAGATACAACGCGGTAACGAGGGTGAAAAAATCGTCCGACTGTTCCCGCACAAAACCCCAAAAGTCTTGGCGCTGCGGGTCGTAGTAATAGGTCTCTAACACCCCATAATCTTCATAAAACTTCTGCTTTTCCCCATTTCCCGACACCCTTACTTATACGTTCTTCAGAGAGGGTCGGTTCCCAGTGCCAAGTCTCACTTTGGGGCGACTTGATGTACGAACCAGGGCGATCGCAGTTTTTCTCTAAGTCTATTTTACAGTACGCGATCGCGCATCATTGTCAGGAATCGCCCCGTTACCCCTCGCAGCGGTAGAATAGCAGAACGGCGATCGCGATCGAGATGGTCTTGTACTGATACGGTATGATTCGCTCATGCAATGGAATATTGTCTTCGATCCTAATTTTAGGCGCTGGTTTTATCAACAAGAACAAAAGTTCCAAGATGAGGTATTTTCTGTTTTAAGTATGTTGGCGAAACTTGGTCCGGCACTAGGAAGACCGAGAGTTGACACCCTTGTAGGCTCTTCGCTTAAGAATATGAAAGAGCTTCGCATTCAGTACAGGGGCGATCCTTGGCGAATTTTGTTTGCGTTCGATCCCCAACGACAAGCTATTTTATTGGTTGGTGGAAATAAAACCGGTAATAAACGATGGTACAAGGAAAATATCCCCATAGCAGAGCGACGTTATCAACAGTATCTTGAAAAGCTGAAGGAAGAAGAGTCGTGAAAGATTATACTACTTTATCGGAAGAGTTGGCAAAACTTTCTCCTGAACGGCAAAAGCGGATTGAAGCCAGAGCCTATAAAATCTATCTTGAAGAGCTGACTTTTCAATATTTACGGGAAAAGTTAGGAGTTTCTGAGGTAGAATTAGCCCAGTATTGTTCCGAAGCGCAATCCCTCAGCTCTCAACTGGAAACTCAGGAAAATATAGAGTTAAATACACTGCGGGAAGTTGTCAACGCATTGGGAGGAACCCTGGAAATCACCATTAAAATTCCGAATAAAGAGCCTCTTGTTCTTGGCAATCAACAAGAATAGCTCGCTCGCTCCGTTACCTTTCACAGCGGTAGAATAGCAGAACGGCAAGACGGTATTTAGTAACGATTAAACCCCAAAAAGCCATGATTAGCCTAAATATAGATGAAATTCAACAAAATTTATCATGATTTATCAAGTTGATTCAAGAGGGTAATTGCTTAATCATTACTCAAGCGGATCTGCCTATTGCTGAAATCAAACCTATCTCAAAAAGTCCACCTCAAAAAGAACCTCGTCCTCTGGGTTTATGTGAGGGCGAATTTGTTGTTCCTGATGATTTTAACGATCCCCTACCCGAAGAAATTATTAATTTGTTTGTCAATCCATGAAAATACTCTTGGATACTCATATCTTTCTCTGGTTGATTACGAACAACAGCCGACTGAATGAAAGATGTTGTAATGCTATTCGCGATCGAGATAACGAAGTTTACCTCAGCGTAGTTTCCGTGTGGGAAGCGATGATTAAATATCAACTCGGAAAATTGCCCTTACCAGAATCGCCAGAAATTTACCTTCCCAAACAGCGTGAAAGACACCAGATTGCTAGTTTATCTATTGATGAAAGCGCGATCGCGCAATTAGCTAAGTTACCGCCTTTACACAAAGACCCATTCGATCGTCTTTTGCTGGGTCAAGCATTAGAACACGATCTAATCATTATGACAGAAGATTCAGCGATTATTTCATATCCCCTAGCTAAGATTTTTAAGTAAGGTAACTTATAATCATTGGTTTATCGCGATCGCGACCCGTTGATGCGCGTCGGTTGGTAACACTTGACGCGGGCGTACTACACGGTGTTGCATTTTGAGATTCGAGACGGACAGCTCGGGTTGCAGCAGAACGCGACGGATCGTGATGTGGGGGAAGAGTTGGTGTCAATGGGGGTGCCGAAGGAGGATATTGTTTTAGGGTTACAACCGCCATACCAGCGACCTTATACGGGGTATAGCGTGGGCGCGATCGGGCATAAAGGATTGAAAATTTCAGAAATTGGGAACCGAAGTCGTCTTTTAAGTAGAACACAATCAATTCAATTGTAACGAGTAAAGAAAAATGAGAAGTCTCATACGAAGTAGAATGTCCTCTTGCAAGTTGCAGGACTTGTCTGTAAGTGATTCTTATATAAGGAAAGAAGCGGATATTGTGGTAACTGCGACTGTCTTAGGCTTCATCGTTCAGCGCGTAAACAAGAATCAAAAATGTCAGTTTGACTGGGAAACACCAAGCCCAAAATCAATGGAAGAATATCGAAAGATTGATGAATATCAAAAAAAGAATGAAAATAAATATCGAGAAATAGACCCAAAAAGTAAAGAGGAGTATGAGCAGGAATTTTTACCTAATCTGCAAAGATTTCTTGAGGTTCTAAGAGCCATGTCAATAGTCATCGAAGAGTATGGCGAACTAAAGGATGGACAATTATCTTCATGGATAACCACAGAAGATGATAAACTGAAGGATGGACAATCCCCCTCATGGCGAGAGGGAGCCGTGGTTATAGGGATTCCTCTAGAGTCCAAACAGGAAGAGAAAGATAAGTTAAAAAAGCTGGCGCAAGGAGATCCAGGCTTGGAAGAGACAGAACTTGGTATAGCGCTTGGGGAGTTGGTATCACGTCAGCCTAAAGAAATGGGAGCTAAAAGTGGCAGAGGAGCTTACACTGGAATGCTCCTAGCTAAAAACAGAGGTGAGCAGAGAAGACAGATCATACAATCTACTCATAGAGTTATTGTAGGTGGGCAAGGTTATGAATATCCAATATGGACTCCCGGAAGTGCTTATGAGAATTGGGGAATGATGGGAAAATGGAAGGTAGAGTCATCAGGTCAATTTAGTAAGACTAAAGAGATCGCTGATGGCTGTGGCCCCATGCCTGAATCACGTAAGGAGCTGACCACTAATGAGCGTATTGGCTATCTTCACGGTATGAGTATGGCGATTGGAGCTTGTAGAGAGCTTTCACAAGATCAATATTATCCAGTTGAAATGGCTGTAGGAACAGAGACAACCAAGATGGCTTCATGCTTTGCCTGTGCAACATATATGTATGCAGCAGGATATGAACCATCCTCAATACACTTAGGACGAGCCGAATCCTGGGTTGCTCCTAGTAAAGGTTTGCGTTCAGCAGAATTAGCAGATTTAATTAAATCTCAAGGTGGCAGTAATCAAGGCGAAAAGCTTCGTGGGCTAATGTATGTTGGGGAAACGCAGAAAAAGGAAGTTAGTCAATGGAGGCAAGACATCGGTACATATATTAAGAAGGGTGTTTCTATTCTATATGAAATGTCCAAGAAAAGCGGAATTGCTTTGGGTTATGTAGAACCATTAGTGAATCTAAAAGCCGTAATCGAGAAAGCTCAAGAGACAGAAAATGTATCTTCAGAGATTTTTTTAGATGCTTTAACAGTACATGAGAAAGACTGGATCAGAATTGAAAGAGTTTTAGATGTTCAAATTGGTAGACTGACAATAGGGGGATGATATCAAAATATCTATATTCCAATGTATCGTTAGAGGACGAAAAACTTTAGCTACCTCTTCAATTTTACTTCGCGGTCAGTAATAGTATTATAAAATACTCTCATTACTGACCATTGTTCGTGCTAAAAATCTAATCCAGAATATTTTCTCTAACCAGTCACTTTTCGCTCTGCTCGCTCTGACTTTTGTTATATCTAAGGAAGCCCAAAATGAATAAGCATAATGGATGTACAATTTACAATTTGGTAATTCAAAAGGGTGTTGAGTTTCTCTCTTCAGCTCAACTGCCATACGGAGAGTTTAAAACAGAAATCCGGCAACAGGATAAAACTGAAAGCCTGTGGCAATTTGATAGCTCTCCCTTTGCTACTGCTCTTATATTAAATTCACTGAGCTTCTTACGATCGGGCAAAAAAGTACAGCAAATCAGAGAGAGGGGAATAAACTTTCTGAGAGGTGAGGTCGAAGATTATGGCCTATGGAGATATTGGTCATCTCGCAACCCTAAGCATAATCTACTCCCACCCGATTTAGATGATACTTGTTGTATCTCTCAGTTTCTAAAGTCGAATAATATAGAATTTCCTGATAATCGAAATATTATTCTAAATAATAGAAGTACTAGAGGTTTATTTTATACTTGGGTGCTATCCACTCCTAAGAAAAGCGAACTGTACTTTAACGATAAGTGGGAATGGGTTGTTAATCAAGAGAAAGACACTTGCTGTGTTGTGAATGCGAACTCAGTTCTATTTTTAGATGCTGATGAAGAATGTCGTGATGCTATTGAATACCTGATAGAAGTTTTTGATGGCGATCCAGAGAAATTCCATAGCCCATATTACAATCATATTACGTCGTTCTACTATGCGCTATCTCGAATTATCTACAGCCGCCATAGTCCCCTTGACTCAATAAAAGAAGAATTAATCGAACGGATCTTAAGCCTTCAGAAATATGATGGTTTGTTTGGTGATGAGCTTAAAACGGCTTTAGCTATATGCTCTTTACTGAATTGTGGCTTTGACGGAAATAACCTTACATCTGCCGTTGATTTCTTGATTCAAGCCCAACAGTCTGATGGTTCGTGGCGCAGAATTCCTTGGTACAGAGAAGGAGATCGAGCGGTTTATGGTTCGGCTGAACTGACGACAGGCTTTTGTTTAGAGGCTTTGGTTAGGTATAGAGACTTAAAATTACAGCAAACTCAACAGCCTAGTCATGCGAACGGTTTTTTCCGTCTTGTCCGATCGCGCGAATGGTGGCTCTACAAAATTGCGCCCCTCCTCTCCATTGCCTGCGCCGAAACTCTCTTCCTCCAACTCCCACCCACTGCGGCAACCCTGACAACTCTAACCGCTCTCATCTCGATTGCCTCCGTCGCCGCCTACGGCTACCTCCTCAACGACATCTGCGACATCGAAGCCGACCAAAAAGCCAACAAACCTAACGCCGCCGCCAACCTCCAACCCTGGCAACGCCTCCTCCTCTGCCTCCTCTTCATCAGTACCGGCTTTGTCGCCCCTCTCCTCGCTCACCTCGGTACCGTTCCCCTCGCCCTCCTCGCAGCCAACTACCTCCTCCCCACCCTCTACTCTGTCCCACCCCTGCGCCTCAAAGAACGGGGCATTTGGGGCCTCTTCAGCGATGCCGCCGGAGCCCACCTCGTCCCCACCCTCTTCGTTGCTACTGCATTCCTCAGCCAAACGCCAGACCCACCCCGCAACGCCCTCATCTTCACCGGACTCGCCGCCGCCTATGCCTTCTTTGTCGGACTGCGCGCCATTTTGCTCCACCAACTTTGGGATCGAGACAATGACATTAACTCCGGTATCTCCACTTTCGCGACTCAATTTCAACCCGAATCAGTTCGTTTTTGGATTAACCGCCTCGTCTTCCCCGTAGAAATTGCCCTGTTCGGTAGCGTTGCAGTTCTGCTATCCCGTTCCGCCCCGGCGTTGGTTTCCGTCTTCGTTGCTTACGTCATCTTCGAGATAGCCCGCCTCCAGGTTACGAAAACGCCCCTCGATCCGTCCCCCGCTGCTGGAAAAAATATTATCCCTCACGAACTCTACGAAGTGTGGCTGCCCCTCGCCCTGGCTACACTCCTCGCCAGTCGAGACCCGTACTATCTTGGCTTCGTAGTGCTGACGCTGATATTGTTTTTCCCGTCGGTGAAAAATCGCGCAATGGGAGCGATCGATGTCATCCAAATGCTATTGACAGCCGCTCTCAGCTCGTCGGTAGTCGCCTCCGAAACGGAGTTTGAAGCAGAGCGAGAGTCCCAGAGCGCAAACGATAATGAAACAGAGGAGATGAGCGAAATGCCAGCAACCAACGTGACACCGTTAACGCCAGAGATGCAGCGTCAGCTAGAAACTGAGGGCTACGTCGTTCTGGAAAACTTTTTAACCCCTGACGAACTGGAGGATTTGCGAGAGCTAGTTAGCACTGCTCCACTGCCAGAGAATGCCAACGCTCTCTCAAATTACACAATCTTCGATCAAACCGATGCTACATTTCGTCAACACCACAGCGATTACCTCAAAGCCATCGTCAATCCCAAATTAACGACGCTTCTACCCAACCATCGCGCTGCTATTTGCACCTGGTATCGCAAATCCCCAAACTCTAGTACCAATCGAACTCTACTCCATCAAGATGCCTCCGCCACTACCGAACCCGAAACCTTGGCGTATGGCATTTGGTCTCCTCTCATGGATGTCGATCCAGGTAACAGTTGCCTCCATATCATCAAAGGCAGCCACCACCTCAATTTAAAACCTAGATCGTTCTCTCCTTTCTCACCTTTCCCCTACAGCGATGACATTGCCACCCTACTCACTGAGCAATACCTCACCCCCATTCCCCTCAAAGCCGGACAAGCCATCCTTTACGATAAACGCCTCTTCCACAGCGCCACCGCCAACCCCACTGACACCGAACGAGTCGCCTTCACCAGTCTCATTTGCCCTAGCGACAAACCCACCCAGTTTGTCTATCGCCCCACTTCCAATGCAGAAGCAGTAGAAATCTACGAAGTCCCCGACGACTTCTATAACCGTTACATCCTTGGGGATAAACCCAGTGGCGAAGGTGTAAATCTCATTAAAACTGAACCCTACACCTACGATCCCCTCACCCCCGAACTCATCGCCGAAAAACTCGATCCCCTCCATCCCAAACCATCAACTCCACAACCCGAAGCGATCGCGCAGTATCGCCAAACCCTGCAACATTTCCAAGAACAAGCCAAACACCACATTCAGCAATTACAAACCCAACTGCAACAGACCCAAACCAAGTTGGCACAATCCCAATCTCAACTACAAACCACCCAAACCAAGTTGGCACAATCCCAATCTCAACTACAAACCACCCAAACCAAGTTGGCACAATCCCAATCTCAACTACAAACCACCCAAACCGAATTGGTACAATCCGAGTCTCAACTACAAACCACCCAAACCGAATTAACTCAACTCAAATCTTATCTCCAACAAACTCAAGGCGGAAAAGGATTGATCGACTACTATCGCCATCGCCTCGCTTCCAACCCCGACGACCTCCAACTTTACCACCAAGCCTTGACAATTGAGCCAAATAATGCTGATTTGCATCGACAGTTGGGCAACGCCCTAGCGCGACAAAATCGCTTTGCCGAAGCGATCGCCTCCTACCAAACCGCACTCCAATATCAGCCTGACAACTGGGAAATTTACTTAGAACTGGGGAAAGTATTGGAGAACGAACGGGAATGGGAAGAGGCGATCGCGGTTTATCGGCGCGCGATCGCGTTCAATTCCGAGGACGTTCGCTTGCACCAACATCTCGGAGATGCTTTAGCGGAAATGGGGAAAATCGATGAAGCTAGCACTTGTTACCGTCATGTGCTGCAGTTGACAAAATAAATGAGTAGGAACGGGGGAACCTGTACCCCTACTACTCATTCCAAAAACTGCAAACTGTGCTTATCGACAACATTCAGCAGGTGTCAAGCAAGTCCGATCGAACCGACGCATTGTCGTTTTGTTAATTGTGCCTACTTCGTGCAGCGCTTCCATTGTCCCGTGAATCGCGGCAAACGCTTCGGAACGGTACTGTTTCTCTGAGTTGCTCATGATATGATACCCTTTTTCAAATGTCACCGTCATGCGTTGTAGCTTCGGGTCAGAAAGTTTAAAATGGACACGAACATAGCGCTTCAATCTAAGGAGGAAATGAAAGACCATCAAAACAACCGCGATCGCTCATTACCAAAAAGCTCTACGGATTAAATGGAAAAATGACTCTATTCACGAAAAACTGGGAAACTTATATTTTTCAAAAGGAGAATTTGCGCGAGCGTTTTTGTGCTACTCGAGAGCCATTCAATTTAATTCCGAGCATTATCCATACTATTCCAAAGCCGATCTAGCAATTAGATTAGCAGCAATATTTCATCAGTCGCTCGATTGTCCTGAAGTTGATTCAGCAGGCGAAACGCTACGTCAATTACTCTGCCGTCGCAAAGAAATCGAACATAAAAGGTTGCTTTTGGGAAAATTACTCGATTTAGCTGGGAAAACAGTAGAAGCCATTGAATATTACCAAGAATTTTCTTATCGGCAAAACTTGGCGACTCATCCAGAGATAACTAAACAGTATTGGTCTTCTCAGCAATTGCGAAAGCCGGACTTTATTATTTGTGGTTCGACCAAGTGCGGTACGACTTCACTGTATAACTACTTAATCGCTCATCCTCAAGTTCTTCCTGCTGTTGAAAAAGAGCTTTATTTTTTCTCTCACTATTTTGAGCGCGAATTAGACTGGTATTTCGCCCATTTTCCGTCTATAGACAATCGTCAATATTTAGTAGGAGAGGCAAGCCCTACCTATCTCAATTGGGCAGACCCAGAACGTTTATTACAAATTTTGCCAGATGTTAAATTGATATTCATGCTCAGAAATCCAGTTCATAGAACAATTTCCTCTTTTTATCAAATTGACAGAATTAGCATCGAACAACCCGACTTGGAAGATTTCATTAAATGGGTTACTAAAACCTTGTCAGTAAAACTCGAATCCAGCAAAGATATTATACCGAAACCGCTCTGCCATCTCGCCTTTTCCGAACAACTCCTTTGGTTTCACCTGATTCCGAGTTTGTATAGTGTTTTTATCAAAAAGTGGTTGACAGTATTTCATCGAGAGCAAATTTTAGCGCTCGAAAGTGAAGAACTTTATAAAAATCCGTCAAGGATAATGAACGAAGTTTATCGTTTTTTGGATTTACCAGAGTGTAATTTGACTAATTATCAAAACTTTAATCCAGGTTCATATGCTTTAGCATCCAGCGACGTACTGCAAAAATCAAACACAGCATTTCATCTTTACAATTTGAATTTGCAAGAGTATTTAGGAAGGCAGTTTAACTGGTGATTCAACGCAAACCCCGATCGCATCCCATCTCTCACCCCAACTCCTGCCAAGCGCAAATACTCCCACAATACCCCATACGGCAAACCATGCGTCCACTTCAACCGTAAAATCCGCAACCCACAGCGATATATCAACAACCTTGCCAAGCGCAACCAGAACATCGGCGCAAAAAGCGATCGCGTTCTGTGTTTGAGGGCGAAATAGGTGGTATTCTTGGCTAAGGAGTACCAACAGGTGAGATGAACGCGATCGCGTCGGTTGTGACTGGGTTGGACGTAATGATCCACCGCCACATCGAGGAAACGAGTCTCATAACCCGCCTCGAGCAAGCGCAAGCAAATATCCGTCTCCTCTAGAAAATACTCGAAAAACTCGTCAAACCCCCCAATTTCTACCAATGCTTCCCGCTTGTAAGACGCATTCGCTCCCATTGCCGCCGCAAACCAGTCAGATTTTGCAAGGTAACGCTGCTGAGTTGTCGGCGATAGTACCGGACGCGACTCGCTCAGACGACTGCTAACCCCCCGTGCAAATTGAACCGGCGCGCTGATTTGAGTCCGATCGACGACTATCCCTGCAACGCAGCCACAGTGTTTTCCCCACTGTTGATGGGCTTTTATGTGGTGTTGTATCCATTGTTCCGAGGAAATAACATCATCATCCAGATAGACTATAATCTCCTGGGAAGTAGCTTTCAATCCTAAATTGCGAGCAATGCTGACATTCCTGAACTTAGTATAAATAACTTTATCGATGACATTTTTATAGTTCGTAACGATCGCTCTCGTATTATCTTGCGTCGGCCCGACAACAACAATTAATTCTTGTATAGAAGAGCGCAACTGAGAAATAGCTTGCATAACGAAGTATAAAAAGTGACCCCGATCGACGGTACAAACAACCACTGAGACAGAAGGCTTTGTCATTAGAAAGCGCGGAATAGAGAGGGGAGAGTCAAAAGCTAGGAAAGTAAAACAATATTGTCTGTTACAAAAAACACAATTTCCGAAAGAAATAAAAGTGTAGAGAGCCGCGTCAAATAATGACATTCGAGGCTCGCGGTTT
The DNA here is from genome assembly GCA_034189065.1 of Cyanobacteriota bacterium. Classification (GTDB taxonomy): domain Bacteria; phylum Cyanobacteriota; class Cyanobacteriia; order Cyanobacteriales; family Spirulinaceae; genus FACHB-1406. The sequence continues at coordinate 29,727 of JAXHVQ010000024.1, read as the reverse complement.
TGGGGATAGATGGTATACCATCTAAGAATAAAGTTTCCAATTCTCCAAGTCAACTCTTCCATTCTTCTATTCTTCCGAAGAACCGAGTTTTACAACCCCAATAAAAACGCTATATTGCTATTTGAGTTTTAAAGCAAAAATGATATATCATCGGAAAAAAACTCGACAGCGAGAAAAAAGATTGAAACGTTTAACGATAAAATCGAGGTCCCAGTCTCAGAAATATTCGTGAAAAAATGAGGAGAAATCAACTTGAGAGCAAATCATCAAGGCAGTTTAGACACCGCGCCCGACTTTCAACCCCACATTCAAGAAATTCTCGACCCTTCAGCGACTAAAGTTGCCGTTTTAGTGACGAACGAATTTGCGGAAATTGCCCAAAGCGGCGGTATCGGCACGTACTACAGTACCTTAAGCCAACAGCTCGAGGCGGAAGGGTGGACGGTGATTCTATTACTCTGTCAAACCGAAAAAACCTTTAAGGGCGAAACAAGTTTCGACGGCGTACATCATGTCTTTTCGACTCGCGAAATTCCCCAAATTTTAATTCTCCAATTCCTACAGGAGCAAATTTTAGCCCAAACCCGACAAAACGAAATCAGCCGCAGTTTCGATCGCGAGAGTTTTGGGTGTCTGTTTTTCCTAGAAGCGATCGCTCAACACTGTGCCGATGCCGTTATTTACGCCGAATTCCCCGAAATTTGGGGCATGGGATATCGCACCCTCCAAGCCCAACAATGCGGTTTGCTTGCCAGTCATTGTTTCGTCGGCGTGACAGCCCACGGCCCCTTTGAATGGTTGCGAGAAGGCAATCGTCAGTATGCCATCGAAAACCCACAATGGTTGGTGCAGGCGTACCATTACGAGCGATTTTCCTTTGAAAACGCCAATATTGCCTATACGCCATCCCGCTTCCTCGCTGCCCAACTGACGAGTTACGGTTGGAAAACCGATCGCGCCTGCCATCTCCCCTACTTTATCCCAAATCTCGAAACTCCGGCTACAGACCGATCTGCCCGTCAGTTGAGTTCAGAGGTAGGGACGTTTTATAAAACGTCCGTACAGAGTTTAGAGTTAAAGCCCCGTCCCCCCCGTCCGTCATCTGTAGTCAACTTGGGTGAAAATAGTCTTATTCCCACTCCCCCCGCCGAAGTCCAACGCCATTCCATCCCCCTTGTTTTCTTCGGCCGTCTCGAAGAACGCAAAGGACTGCTAACCTTTATAGAAGCCGCGCGATCGCTACCCCCACAAACCGCCGAACAATTTCAGTTCATCTTTCTGGGGCAAGCTGTCGAACTCCAATCTCCCCAATTGTACGGTCTCAGCAGCCCGGAATACATCCAACGCGAACTGGGAGACTTCGATATCTGCATTGAAACCGGACTCGCGCGCCAAGCCGCCCTCCAATACATCAGCCAACTCAATAGTCCCATCATCTGCCTCGCCAGCGCCCAAGAAAACTTCCCCAACGCCGCCCTCGAAATGGGACAATTACCCTTACATCTCGTCGTCGCCGACGCGGGGGGATGGCGAGAAACCCTCTCCCTCGTGCAGCGGAACGAAGGGGTACACTGGTTCGTACCGGGAAGCCCCCAAGCCCTCGCCGCCGCCATCGCGCGCGCCGTTTGCACCCATCGAGAACGCCCCGCCGTTGCCGATCGCGCCCAACTCCAACAAACCAACCAATCCTTACTCGACCGACGCTTAGAATTTATGAGTGAAGCCTTTTTAGATGCCGCCCCCAAAGAAGCCCAAAGACCCAAAGTCGCCATCGCCGTATTATGCTGGCCCTCTTCCCCAACCCTGTTAGACTGCCTGCAACGCCTCGCCCAACAAACCTACGACAATCTCGAAATTGTCGTTCTCTCCCCCAACTCGGAAGAAATAGCCGGCGAAATTGCTCAATTGCAAACCAAATTTCCCGCTTTTAAATATCTCAGCGCCGATCCTCACCTCAGTCTCGGCGGGGCTTACAACCACATTATCGCCCAAATCGAAGCCGATTATCTCCTTCCCCTCCTTAGCGATCGCCTCCTCGATCCCCGTTTGGTAGCTACCCTCGTTACCGCCATAACCGAAGCCGAAGCCGCGATCGCCGTCTGTCCGATCGCGGAATTGCAGCCGACAGGAGAACTGGGCCATATTACCCTCATCGACGGCAACCTCCTCAACCTCCTAGAATTCAAATTTCGCCACGATCTCGTCGCTTTATTTAAAACCGACTTTCTGCATCAATTTCCCTACTGCGCCGAACGCAACCTCCAAGCCTTAAACTGGCATCTCTTCGCCGCCGCGATCGCCACCGATACTCCCATCGCCTACTATCCCTATCCCCTTTATTGCATCCATGCAAATGCAGCCCCAATCGCTTCCGAGTCCTGGCCCAAAGAACGCTATTACCTCCGCCAATACCTTTTGCAAATCGAACCCGCTCGCTGGGAGAAGCGCCAAATCAACGTGCTGCTAACGGGTTTCGAGCAACTGTTACAAGCGCCGTCCCTCAACGGACAATGGGGAATCGCTAACGTAGATCTTTCCTCGCCCCAAAACCAAGCGTGGCAACTTACTGCCCAACAACTCCACGCCCAACTCGCCCAAACCCAGAGCCAACTAACCGCCCTCCAAGACTGGAATCAACAACTCCAAGACTGGAATCAACAACTTCAAGACTGGAATCAACAACTTCAAACTGGAAAAGATTGGCTCGAAGGGCAATGGCAAACCTGGATGCTGCGCGCCCAAAAAGCCGAGTGGGAGTGGCAGCGTTGGTACGCGCTGGTTGAAGAGATGCAGCGGAGTAAATTTTGGCAGTTGCGGAATCGGTGGTTTAAGTTTAAACAGAAACTCGGTAAGATTGGCGACGATCCCCTCCAAAGTCTCCCTCAATTTAGCGCAACTCCCGGTGTTGGAGCGTTCGTGGCTCGCATCGCCGGTCAAAAAATCCGCTTCTTCCAGCCCGCAGCCCCAGAAACGCCCTTGGTTTCGATTATTTCCACTTGTTTTGAAGAGTTTTACTATATTGAAACGACTTATCGCAGCGTTGTCAACCAAACCTTGCAGAATTTTGAATGGATTGTGGTGGATGATGGTTCGGAGGAAGCTGAAAGTCGGGATTTTTTGGCCGCTTTGCCCCAAAGAACGGCTAAAATTCGCCTGCTTTCTCAGCCATCGCATCAAGGAAAAGCGGCGAGTTACAATTGCGCGATCGCCCAAGCGAGGGGAAAATATTTATGTTTTCTCGATATTGGGGGCATTCTCGATCCCACTTATTTGGAAAAGTGCGTTTTGGTGTTGGAAACCCGCCCTGAAGTCGGTTTTGTCAATTCCTACTCCATCGCGTTTCAGGGACGAGAACAGTGGTGGAATACTCGTCTGAGTCAGAAGAGTGCGATTTTTGAGCAACAGGGGATGTGGAGTCATCCGGTGTATCGTCAGGCAGAGTTTGAGAGTGGAGGCGGGTTTGACGAATCGTTGCGCTGGGAGGCTGATTGGGAACGGTGTTTAAGAGCGATCGCGCGCGGGCAAATGGGTTGGACGATTCGGGAGTACCTCGACTGTTACCGTTGCACCCCAAAAACCACGCCCGCGATCGCGCCCGAGCCCGACGAAACAGCAGCGGCGGAAATTGAAGCGATTCGAGAACGCGATCGCGCCTTTTTTGACGCGCCACCAAGTATTTCCTTGGATTCTCAACCTCTCGATTTAGATGCCCTCCAATTTCGGTTTGATATTTCCCCCACGTTTAAGGAGGTGAAAGGGACTCGCCTTCTTCTATTTTGTTCGGATCTCGATAACCACGATGTGGCGAGGTGGAATTGCGAATTAGTCAAGTCATTGGAACAACGGGGATTTGAAATCGCGATCGCCACAACCGATCGTTCTAATCATACTCTCCAAGAATTCTTCTATCCCGCCGCGCCCCAAATTTTTCATCTCCCCCACCTGTTGGAGGAAGTGCGCTGGCTTGCTTTCAGTCGTTATTTGGTTGCCCAACGTCAAATCGATGGGGTTATCATTTCGGGCGCAAACCTGGCTTACTACTTTTTACCCCTACTGCGAGCGGAATTTCCACAACTGGCTCTCCTCGACTATACTCATCCCAAAGGTGCGACGGGGCAAAACTTTCAATTTCATACCTTATCTTGTCAATTTAGTCAATATCTCGATCGCCAACTCGTCTCCTCTCACCATCAAGCACAGGAATACCGAAGTTGGAAGGGGAGCGATCGCGCCCAGATTGAAGTGTGTTACACCCTCGATGAGGTAGAATTGGCTGTTAGGGACGCGATCGCCCAGCGTCAAACCGTAACCGCAGAATATGGAGTTGAAGGCGATCGCGAAGCGTTACTATTGCTGTTGGAATATTTACAAGAACCTCCACAAGAAACTCAGCCCGCAGCGAAGGAAACCGAACCCTCCTCAGAACTGTCCGGGCGAGAATTGCTCGCACTTCTGTTCGGGAAAATTCAAAAACGTTATACCGTTTTTAAGTAACTGTTTTTTCTCCAAGGTTCATGTCTTTGCTACCGCAACACTTCGTCCTCAAAGAATATGGATGAATCGGTTGTATTAGTATAAAACAAAACTCTTCTACACTAACACAACACGATTGAATATAGCTAGGCGATCGCCCTTATTAAGTATTTATGACTTCCATACTTCTAATAAATCTCTGAGTTTCCGGGATTTATCGGGTTCGATATTGCGCTTACATTTCTCTATATCTTTCTCATTGTTGCCACCCCAATAGGCCAAACTTCCTGTTGTGTCAAATTTGTAATATACTTTTGAGTATAGTGACTTTTCATTCACTATGAGATTGGTAGAGCTTTGATATTCGTCGATTAGCCTAGATAATCCAGGATCAAGGCTTCCTTCATAAAAAATTAGATCGAGTACAGGTTTTGTGATAACTAAATCTAAGCTATCCTTGACCATAGTCTCTATACTTTCTTCTCCTTCTTTCGACTTGCCTATCTTAAACTTACTTTCGTCTTTTCTTGTAAGTTCCAAACTACTAATTAGTTTACTCCGGTATCCAGGTTCTTGAGACCATGTAGATAGTACCGCGTGGCTAATTCCCATTCGCAGACGAAATAGTTTATTTTTGTCTAACTTTTCTCCTAGAGCTTCAATGAAACTATAATCCGTTTTGAAGTTTTTAGCCCGACGATCGAGACCAGGACACATTATTACAGCATATAAATCCAAATTTAGCTTTTTCTGAAGTTGTTCAATCAATTTTTTTTTGTGTTCTTGGGTTTCCAAATTCAACTCCCGAAGAGTTGAAATCGTTTTGTCTTTATCATGTCCAGACCCATGCACTGGATCCATTAAAACTATTATTAGCTTTTTTAACTTAGTGAGACGATCGGTATTTTCCAGCATCAATTTTAGGAAATACGGAACAAAGAAAGCTGAACCACGACTGAAACCACCAACAATCAACTTATCTACATCTTTGATTTTACTAAAAATATCTAAACCATCTGTATGCGATTCTCTTCTAGTAATTTTTTTATAACTTACGGTTTTGTAATTCTTACCTTCTAGATAGGATTTGAATATTTTGACATCCTCCTCTGTAATTCCAGAAGCACTTGCTTTTGTATTGGAAAGGTTATGCGTTCCACTCATAGCTCCACCAGTTCCCCAACCCGGAACTATAGTTTTGCATTCTACTTTTATTGAATAAAATAAATGCTTTGTATGCTTGATTTCTTCACAAGTACCATTAAACCAAATTAAGTGAGTTTTGCTTGTAGATTTCACTATCTATTACCTCTTGAATGAAATTACTACCTTTTATTTTCGACTTCTACTATTGAGACGATTTTACCGATCGCTTTCTGAATGTTTTAAGTTAAAAGATTTCTTGACATACTTGCAGACTTTTCATTACGCTCCCTAATACCCTTTGTCAAAAGTGATGAGCGAGATGAACGGCTCAAACCCTTATTCCTTGTTGGGTAAGTATATCGAAACTTTATATTTTCAGTATAAGTTCGGTAAATTGCACCGAGAGAGCTGTAAAAACGGGAGTTTTAAAACTCTTTTCGGCGCAAGGCAATAACAGCGAGCAATCTTGTTCCTTCCCAGGACTAAGCATACTCAGCCCTAAACAACTCCGTCCCCTCAATCACCGTCGTCCAATAAATATATCCAGCATTCACCTGATACCGAATATCCTGCTTGCACAGCGCCAAAAACTCCTCATGACCCTTAACATTCTTCCCCACCAAACATCCGGCTGAATATCTCCCCACCTTCGCCGCATTCCCCCCGTGATGCTGGTTGATACCATTCCCCGTACTGGCTTTAATGAGGGCGGTATCTCGCTTGAAGCTTTTATTACTATCTCGATAGATATCGACCGCACCGACCTGCACCAAAGCCGGATAGCCCGTATGAAGGCCGTGCTGCCACGCTTTATACTGTCCGAAGGCGACTTGTGCGGCACCGCCAGGATTCATCGGACTCAGCGTATAGTGACGACCGGGGTCGCAAGTAGCCACCCAGTGGTTGACAATGCGGGGAACGCCCTTGTTGTTGACTTCCAGGACAATGCGCCGGTCGTCCCATGCGTCGGGGGTGTTCGAGGTGAGCTGGAAATTTTCATTGACACTTTGCACGTAGACGATGGAATATCTGCGATCGCCTCTCGGCAAATAATATCCCTTCCGGGTCATAAACCGAGCAATGCGCGAAGCAAAATCGCTGCCGAGTTTAAGCGGGATGAGTTCTCGAGTATTCTTCAGCGCCTCAATGGTTTCAGGCGTAAACTTACCAGAGCGATCGGCAAGCCCTTTAAACTGCTGAAACCAAGCCAAGGCAGCTTGACTCTGTTTGCCCCACTTCCCGTCTGCTGGCGGATCTAGGATGCAAAAGCCTACCAGTTTCTCTTGCACCCACTTATTGGTACCGACACTACCAGTTGTAGTTCCGCCAACTTGGGGCTTACTTGCTGTCTTGTCCGTTGCCGAGGTTGCAGGTTTAATAGCAACGTTGCCATTGACCGGCGTTAAAAACAACCTAGCTTCCGCCTCCCTTCTTGCCCTAAGTCCTTTTTCTACATTGGTACCGGGGTTGCGGTACATGACAAAGGTTTTCTTAATCTCATTCCAATGGCGGTCTCGCAACACCCTCGTAATCTTCTGGAAGTCGTGATGGCCATAGAAACCCGCACCCAGATTGTAAGCAAAGCTTAATAAAGCGCCGCGTTGGTTGGCATTAAGTTCGCCCCAGCAAGGGATTTTTTCGAGAGCTGGGAGATACTCTTTTTCTAAATGCAAGTAAAGTAGCTCCTCTGCCTCCTCCTGGGTAATGCGATCGCCCAAATGCCACGGGCTACCATCTTTCTTCTTCGTCGTCCCCCATCCAATTGTTATGGGTAATCCTCCGGTTCTCGGATCCTTGTAGGCGTTGGGTTTCCACCCTTCAAACTTTTTCACGAGTTCGATCCCGCACTTCGGAATCTTTCCCGACGATCCGCAGTACAAAGAATTTGGCGAAGCGATCTCCTGCATCGTTTGAACGGGCGCAGGTGCGGGCGGAGGCTTTTCGAGCGACTCAATGACGACGTGGTCGCAAAAGGCAAACCAAGTGGGTATTCCCTTAAGAGACTCGCACGGAACCAGCATATAATGATTATCAACTGATTTGTAACTTTGCAGGTCTAGCCGAGTGCCATTGCTAAGCCAGTGTTTTTGTTCTTCGGGTAAGTCGTTAGATTGCTGAGTCGATGCCTTGAGGAAAGTCCCCGCAAGCGTGGCGGTTTTGACAGTCAACCTCGCCTTAGCCGGTGCCACTATTGCGGGACGAGGCGTAGGTTTTGGGGCGGGAACGCTTTCTATGCTTTCTACCGACGCGAACCCGTCATTTTCAGACTCATTTAGTACGAGTTCTGGCTCAGATGCGGGGGGTGCCGGAGGTGGGGGTGAGAGGTAGGTTATACGTTCTTTGAGCGTAGACTGCATTCCCGTGACACCTTTGACAGCCTCGGCTGCCATTGCATCGGTCTGCTCTTTTTCTTTGACCAACTCGGCAGTGTAACCCTCGACATCCTCTCGAATAATATTTTCCACCTGATAGGCAAAGTCTCTGTATGCTTCGGCATGAGTTTTAGCACTTTTGTAGTGTCCGCTAAGCTGAAGAAACTGCCAACCCTCAATCTTCATAATTTCCGCTGAGTTGCGGTAACGCCGATAGCGATCGCCGTAGTGGAATAACTCTTCGACTGCCGCGCTAACGGCTACCCCTTGGGCGAGGCCGAATGCAACCCAGTTGAGGACCCGTTCTAGCTGACTGGGTCTGGTATTAATACCTATCATTGCGGGGACAATGACACCGCCAAGGATCGTGGTGACTCGCAGACTGTAATAACGTCTCTGGCACTTGTTTGCCTTGCCTTCTAGCCATTTGACTTGGTCGAGCCAACGCTTTTGCATTAAGCGTTTCTGTATGTCAGGCAGATCGGTGTCTTCTATGAGTTCGGTAAGTTCTTGCCAGAAGTCTTTGCGCGGCGGCTTTTTGGGCATGGTCGGAAAAAGTGTAGTTAGATTCAATTAAGGGATATCCTTGGGATGTTCCCTATCTTCTAGGCATGGGTGCTTTCTGAAGCCGCTGGACGAGAAGAGGGCTTCTGCTATTTAGACGATTCTCCAGTAGGATTTCTGAACGTTTGAAGTTGAAGGGAGAGACGCGGAATAACCACTTACGTCGCTTTGGGTTGAATCCTGTTAGGAAATCCGAGCTGAAATGTATAGGTCAACTAGCATGGGAGCGATCGCCAAACATCGAAGTCTACAAATTGTAGAATTTTGATCGAAAAATCTCCACCCATCCTCGGCTTGAGAGGGAACTAGAGGTCGCTATAGCATTTTTAAATGAGACATGAAACTCGATCGCTGTTTTTCGACTTCGGTAAAATGCTCCAATCCACCCCCGGTTCCGGCGTTTCTCGTTCCCTGTTCACTTTTTCCAGGAACCTTGGTTTACATCCCATTCAGAAACGCTATATCGACAATTGTTTTCCGAGTATGATGTAATAGGTGATACGATTCTTGGTGATAATGCGCCGAATAGTTCTGTAGGGTCGCTTGCGGTATACCTGGATGTTTACTTAAGCTTGAAAACGCTATCTAACTTGGGATTTAAGCTCCAGGAAGAAGATCCCTGAAATTGACTTCACCGCTTTTCTCTGTGTTCTACTTGCTCTGGCTTTATAAGCACCTCAACAAAATCTTTTACACACCTCTTAAGTAGGTGGGCGTAATTAAAAGAACAATGTCTCCAGCTAAAACCCTTATCTGGCAAGGAATACGAATTTCGAGGTTATGCGTTTATTTTTGCCCACCTACTTACTCTCGTAAATACGGTATATCAAGGCTTCGATCCTATCAAAATAGGTAATTAATTGTGAACGGGTACTTACCCAATTGTATTGTCCTAATCCAAGTACGTAGCGCTATATTAAGTCAAATAACTGTCTTCGCTCCCGCCTACAACTTTATCCTTCGGCTCTAGGCGAGCAAGTCAAGTGAATAGTACCTCTTTACAAATCTTGGCAGCTTGGCAAGTTCGAGCCGTTCTTCAGAGTCCAATTGAGTTATATATTTCTTATACTCTACAGTGGCTTGCTCGAATTCCAAAATTTGAACAAAATACATGACTTTAGCTGCCATAATATTAGGCTGCATTTTTGAATGAGTAATTTCCATTGAATAGTTAAACGCTGCCTCAACTTCATCTCTGAAAAAATCCTCGAAAGAATACGTGGCATTGAGTAAATGTTCGGGCATTTCCTTAACATAACGAAAAACTCTGGACGACCAAATGAACGGATGCTCGATCGGGACCAAGTATTCGCGGAAGCGGTACATCATTAGATGAATCCATGAAGCGTAGAAATGAGCAAAGTCTTGATGAACAACTAAAGAGAATCCGGGGACTAAGTAAGGAAAAAAGTTTTTGAAAATACTATTTGTTAATTCCCAAGACTTCATGGCATCCACAAACAGCAACTCAATGGGAGATCGATCCCAACCGATTTGGGTTAAATCGCCGGGACGAACCCGAACTAAATGCTTCCAGGGAGCAATGCGTCTTAGGTATTCATCTAAAAAACTATCTCCATCTTGATATTTCCCCTCTAATGAAGTGCCGATAACAGATTTTTCCATATTACTGTCGAAAAACCATATGAAAAGATCGTAAGCGTGAATATGCTCAGCTTTATTATTGACAGAACCATTGAGTTCGAGTCCCCTCGCTAAGGAAATTGTAGAAGAGCCTAACCAACATCCCAGTTCGACAATTTCTCCCCGACCAGTATACTCCTTCTGAGCATAATTTTCTAAGAAGAGTTGTTCCTCCATTGAAGTCATGCCGAGTATCCATTGTCTCGGTTGATTCTCAAGAATATTCGTCTCGATATTCTTATCTTTCTCCTCGTTTCTCCGAACTTCCTGCTTGTCTAGTAGGAATGATATAGCTACTTGCCTAAAAGCTTGCCCTATATACTCCCCTCTTTGATTCAGCAATCTTTGATTAATGTCGTTAAGAAATTCCCTTGTCGGTATTTCTACCTTATCTGGATGCGCGGAAATCGCTTTAACCAAAACTTGTGCTAAAGAACGCGGATTTCCCGGTACAAACCAATGTATCCCAGCAGTCCGTTCAACAAGATTAAGAGTTTCGCGAAATCCCCCTGTATCGGCAACGACTAAACTAATCGAGAGTTGTCCCATTTCTAGTGCTGTATGAGGGAAATTTTCTTGACTGCTAGTCAAGCAAACAATTGGAGAATTCAATTGACGGATAAACTGAATTGCTTCTCGACTGAATAGATCGGTGACAATCTTATATTGGTAATTGCTTCCCAATACTTGTTGAATATACTGTTGGCTATCCAATCCTTGTAACCCTAGTACCTGAAGGGGAACACTTTTACCTAAAAAAAGAAATTGAATTTGGTCGGTTAGCCTCGAGTCGAGCAACTGAATTGCTTCTAAAAAGTCAAACAGTCCTTTTCTTTCTTCCAAGCGTCCAAAGAAAATAACGGAGATTCGGTTTGTCGCGATCGCCTGCTGTAAGTCCTCTCTCAAAATTAGTTTTTGCGACGAGGGTTCGAGCGGCGAAAAACAATAAGGTAGATGCAGTGCATGAGAGGTTTTCCAGCCATACCTCTCAACCTTTTCCTTGAGGAAATACGATGGAAAAAACGCAAAATCTGCACGCTCGAAGGAATATCGCTCGTAATGATTCGTTTGCCAAAACCAATGGGGAGCGGTTGAAGTATAGCTCTCGTGTGCTTCAGCGAGCCATTCTTGTCCGCTGTGCAAGGTGACAGCGATCGCGCAATTTTTTCCTAAAACGCCAGCTCGTTTTGCTTGAACTGTGCGATATCCCAACCCTAGCATTTCGGGAAATTCAATGTAAATATAAGCATTTTTGAATTCTTCCGCGATCGCGCAAGCCCAAAATAAGGCACAATAATTATCGCGCTCTACCCATTGCCATTCGTGGAACTGCAAGAGGAGTCGCTCCTGTGGCGGCGGTAACTTTAAAACTTCTCGACATTCTTGCGTTGAAAAGATGTGTTTGAGCGCGGTATAATTAGATTGACCTTGAAATTTTTGTGTCGTTTGTGACAAGAGTAGAATGGTATAGAAACCTGCTGCGGTTAACTTTTCGCTAAGGGTTCGGTAGTAAGTGCCAATGCCGCCATTGCGAGAAATCCCTTCGTACTCAGTTGTCACCAATAGTGCAACTCGCGTGGGTTTGGGGGAAGGTTCGGGAACGAGTGGTTGTTTAAAACAAACTTTTGTTTCACTAGACGAGTCAACAGGCGACAAAATTTTATTCATGGAAGGCAATGATTAGAGTGAACTTTGGGAATTTTACTTGCGTCACTTCACTTGTGCTTTAGTATAGCCATTGATATCAATATTATGATATTTTGCCCGTGGAATTTATGAAAGTCAATTATTAAGGAATAAGAATTCACGCGATCGCGCTCTTCGCAACTCGTTGGGACTCGCTAAAGAACGATCGCTCGATTTGGCGACGGTTTGGAAGCACGCGCGCGATCGCAACGCAAAAGACACAACAGATCGGCACTAGCAATGCGCTGAGTACGCGGGAGAACCGGAAGTTAAGACAGTGAAGAGCTTCGTCATCTACAAAGGTAGCAGTTGACTTCGCTCAATGAAGCTGTAACATAAAAACATCTTAGACATTGCGATGATTCACCAATATTACTTCCACCAGAGTAATAGAAGAGTGTTAACCGCCGTATTACAAAAAGGAGATGTGACCGTGGCTGGATTTTTTGGTTTATTTGGCAAAAAAACGAAGTATGTTGACGATGCGGACAATAGCGCCACTTCCCAAGATTCCCAGAACAATCTCGACGACTTTTTCTTGGGCGACGATGATGCTAAAAGTTTGGGTAACATGGAGGGGATGCGATCGCCAAACGCCGATGTCCCCCAAAACGGGGCAAACGAACAAACCCGCTCGAGTGGGGAATCGACCAAGAGCGAAAACCGCAGCACCGACAGCGATATGGAGTTGTGGCGCAATATGGCACGGAACTTAAAGCGATAAATAAGTCACTAACCGCGCTCTACCCCAACCACTTGCCTGCCTCCGTCCCCCACGGTTCAAATCCGGATCGACAGTTGAAAATAACGAATAAGGAATAGCCAGAATCACCAACGTGCAGGTTATCAAGTGCAAAACTCTTCTTATCGATACACCGTTGGCGGTCACTTACACCTCGATGCCCCAAGTTATGTGGTGCGACGGGCAGACCGCGAGTTGTACGAAGGTTTAAAAGCCGGAGAGTTTTGCTACGTCCTCAACTCCCGACAAATGGGAAAGACAAGTTTGAGAGTCCGGACAATGCACCGGTTGAAGTTGGAAGGGGTGGCTTGTGCGGCAGTAGATTTGACGAAGATCGGTTCCCAAGATATTACGCCCGATCAGTGGTATGCCGGAATTATGCGCAAGTTGGTGACGAGTTTTCGTCTGCCCATCGACTTGAGACAGTGGTTGCGCGATCGCTCGTTTCTGTCCCCCATTCAACGCTTAAGCGAATTACTCGAACAGGGAGTTCTCGAATGCGTTCGCCAACCCATCGCTATTTTTATAGACGAAATCGACAGTATTCTCAGTTTAAATTTCTCAACCGAAGACTTTTTTGCCCTCCTGCGCGGCTGTATTGAATATGAAAGATTGGCCTTTGCCTTGTTAGGTGTCGCCACTCCCTACGATTTGATTCCCAACAAATATCGAACCCCCTTTAACGTCGGTCGTGCCATTGAATTAAATGGGTTCCAACGAACAGAAGTCGAACCCTTGATCCAAGGTTTAGTGGGAACAGTCGGCGACCCCGAAGCGGCAATGGATGCAGTGCTGGAGTGGACAAACGGACAGCCCTTCCTCACGCAAAAATTATGCTATTTCATTCTCAATAGCGAGAAACCTTCTCCTGCCGGTCAAGAGCGAGAATGGGTCGCAACCCTCGTCCAGACCCAGATTCTGGAGAATTGGGAAGCGCGGGACGAACCCACCCACCTCAAAACAATCCGCGATCGCATCTGTTCGACAGTCGGTTCTCGTTCGTCGTTTAGCAAACAACGAAGTATTGCCCTTTTGAAGTTATATCAACAGGTGCTTTCGACGGGCGCGTCCGCCGACGAAAGTCAAGAACAACTCGAACTGCGCCTATCGGGATTAGTCGTCAAGCGCAACGAAACATTAGCCGTTTACAATCCAATTTATGCAGCCGTTTTTAGTCCCGCCTGGGTTGAAAAAACCCTAGTCGCGATCGAACCCGATTTCCATCAAATGGTCGCCGAACGCGAGCAAGAACTTTTGTCCATACTCGGCACAATGGAAGGCAGAGATTTTGACGATATTTTGTCTTCAATTTTAGGCTCAATTACGATTAAATTGGGAGAACTCTTGAGTGCGGACTGTGTCAATATCTTTTTTGTGGAAAAAGGACGTAACGAATTGTGGTCGATTCTCACCCGGAATTCGGCAAGCGGTTCGACCAAAATTCAGATTTTGACCAACAATTCAAGCGCCGGTCGGGTGACAATTTATAAGAAATCGGTGACAACCTATGAAAATGGAGCCAACGATTGGGATAATATTGTCGCAGCCGGGTCTCGAAATGCAGGAGATTATAGCGATTCAATTTATCGCAACGACTTGACTGTTCCCCTGGTGAACGAAGACGAAATTGTCGCCTTCGTGCAAGTGGTGAATAAACTCAAACCCTCGAGCAATCCGAATTCGCCCCTACAAGACCGTATCGACAAACAAGGATTTAGCGATCGCGATCGCGCCCAACTTGCCCAATATTTACCCGACCTCCAGCGCATCTTAGAACGGGCTCGGGACTGCTACAAACTCACCCAGCGCCTACAAGCCTCAGAAGCCCTCACCGAAGCCACGCGCACCGTTTCCCAAAGCAGTCTCGACTCCGAAGAAATCATCCAGCGCGTGATGCAAGCTGCCAAGCGACTGATGAATGCCGACCGCAGTACCCTATGGCTGCTGGACGAAGAAAAGGACGAACTATGGACGAAACTTCCCTTTGAAGACGGTTCGGTACGAGAGGTGCGCATTGCCATCGGTCAAGGCTTTGCTGGCAGCGTCGCCGCGACGGGGAAGCCTTTCAACATTCCCTTTGACCTCTACACCCATGCCGACTCGGAAACCGCCCGAGAAACCGACCTCGCTTCGGGATATCGCACTTGTAGTTTGCTGTGTATGCCCGTTTTGAGTCCAGAGGGCGAGTTATTGGGCGTGACGCAACTGGTGAATAAACGCAAACCGGGCGACTTCGCCGACTACGATCCCGCCGACTGGCCCGAGGCCCCCGAATGCTTTCGCGATAGCTTCGATGCCAACAGTCAAAGATATATGAAAATTTTTAACTCCCAGGTGGGAGTCGCCCTGCAACACGCCAAACAGTATGCCGAGATGAAGCAGCAGGCTGAGGATCGCCCGCGCAATATCGTCAGTCAAACCTTGGCCCTCCTCGATCGCGTCATGGACGGTCAGGGGTTGGATAATATTTTGGATACGACTTTGCGATCGATGACTCGTAAATTGGGGATGGCGTTGAATGCCGATCGCACGACGATTTTTCTGTTTGACGACGAGAAACAGGAATTTTGGTCGATTTTGGCCGAAACTGAAAGCGATCGCCCCCTAGAAATTCGCGTCCCCGCCCAGAAGGGAATTGTCGGAGAAGTGGCGCGAACCAAACGGACGATTAATATTCCTTACGATTTCTATCGCGATCCGCGTTCGGCCACTGCTAAGGAACAGGATCGTAAAAATGGCTATCGAACCTACACTCTCCTTGCTCTCCCCCTCCTCGACAACCAGGGCGAGTTGGTGGCGGTTATTCAGGCGATTAATAAATTGCAACAATTTTACGATCGCAATGCTCCTCTAGCCAATCGAATTGACCCGCGCGGATTTACCCAAGCCGACCGCAAACAGTTAGCTGCTGAAGCCCCCGTTTTGGGGATTATTCTCGAAAGCTTTCGCTCTTATCATAAAACGTCGAGGGGCCAACGGGTTGCGGCTGCGTTGATGGCGGCGACGCGATCGGTCAATCAAAGTAGCGTCGAAAAGCGCGAAGAAATTCTCCAACGGGTGATGGAAGCAGCTAAGGATTTGATGAATGCCGATCGCAGTACCCTATGGCTGGTCGATCGCCAAAAGCACCAATTGTGGACGCAAATTCAGTGCGAGGACGGTTCGGAACGAGAACTGCATATCGATATTGGTCAGGGCTATGCGGGAAAGGTCGCTCAAAGCGGCGCGCCTCTTAATATTCCCTTCGATCTCTACGACTCCCCCGAGTCGGATATTGCCCGGAAAACCGATCGCGCTTCGGGATATCGCACCTGCAGTCTGCTATGTATGCCCGTTTGGAACCCCGACGGCGAGTTGATTGGCGTGACTCAACTGGTGAATAAGCGTATCGGACGACATCGCGCCGATGTTTCCCTCGGTTCCCCTAAGATTCCTCCCCAGTTCCGAACCAGTTTTGACCAAAGCGATCGCCAGTATATGCAAGTGTTTAACAATCAAGTGGGAGTGATTCTCCAAAATGCAGAGTTACTGGCTGCCCTTAAGCAACAAGCCGAAAATTTGCACGAGGAATAATTGGTTATTAGTCATTAGTCATTAGTCATTAGTCATTAGTCATTAGTCATTTGTCATTTGTCATTTGTCATTTGTCATTAGTCATTAGTCATTTGTCATTTGTCATTTGTCATTTGTCATTTGTCCTAAAACCTAAAACCTAAAACAGTTATCTTCCTCCAAAAGCCACTGAAATTACAACTGGCGAGGGAGAATCGTGCCGCGATGTGCATAGATGCAGTAGCCATCGGCAAATTGAATGGCGGGTTCGCCTTCGGCATGGAGGCGGTTGTCGCTATCGAAGGATAATTGAGTGGGGCGATCGCAAACTAAACAAACTTGACTAAAAGGCACGTACCAACTGCACTCGGAGGCGAGAGATTGGAGAAGTTCCCATTTTTGGCGATCGCAAGAACCGTTGAGAACCGAAACGCAAAAATCTTCCACGCTCAAGATATTCGTATTCATTCCAGGCTGCATCATCAAATAGAAGATTCCAAAATCAAGACCCATTATTTGCTTCATACTGGGCATCAACAGCTCGAATAATTCAACCTGTTGTCGAATAGGCGGGAATTGGGCGATTTGTTCGGCTAGGGGTTGTCCCACATTTTCCCAAAACGGTTCTGCCACTTGGTGCCAAACGGCATCTCCCCATTGCAGCAACCAATCTCCTCCCGGTTGTTGTCGAATATCTTCGCGCCATTGCTCTTGCGATCGCATCCAGGCTTGTTGCAAGGGCGCGGTTTGCCGGAGATGTTCTCGAATTTCTTCAAATCTTTGTCGTTCTTCTGCCGACAGTTGAAGAGCGAGGTGCTCTTTTACTGCCTCTAAGAGTTGCTCGGTTGAAGGGGCGTGAGAGAGTTGGCGGTACAGTTGGGAGCGCAATTCTTTTTCCAGTAGTTCTTCGGTTTCGTAGGGCGGAAAAGAGCGTAATTGTTGGCTTTGTTGGTAGAATTGCGGCCACAGCAAGCCGAATCCTATGGAAAGTTGGCCCAATTGTTGTACGACTTCTTGGGGCGATCGCGACAAGAATTCCAACCGCACCGCATTGGGACTGCTGAAAAATAGAATCTCGGGATCGGGGTTGATTCCGAAGGTCTCGTTGGGTGTCCCATTTTGCCGAGCTGCCGCGTAAGCTTCTCGGTAAACTGCTTGAATCGCTGCTGCTGCCTTCTCGCGGTCGATGGGTTGGGTTGACAGGGCGCGAGATCGCCACTTTTCCCGGTAAACTGGAATTAATGCCTCTTGTTCCGGCGAGAGTTTCTCTATCTTTGCTTTAGTCTGCCACATTGCGCCAGTCTCCCGTCGGTTCAATGAGTGAATGAGTGAAATGAGTCAATTTTGACTTATTATAGTCTTGCGCAGCTCTTTGTTCTGTGCTAAATTAGTAAGGCTTTAAATAAATGCGGGCATAGTTTAGTGGTAAAACCTTAGCCTTCCAAGCTAATGATGCGAGTTCGATTCTCGCTGCCCGCTTGAATTTGACCGGTGTCAAAACTTTTGGGAACCGGCATCATCTTTCCTCACTGCTGACTTGTGAGAAAAACCGCGATCGCGAACATTGATGGGCTTGAGACCCAAGAGTAGAAACTCCTCCTGGGGGCAACTGAGCCACTAACTCCACATTGCCCGCCCCATTCATTGTCCAACCGCGCGCTTCTACCGGAGGTTGAGAGAAATTAAGCGATCGCGATCGCAACGATGCCACTTCGCCTCCTTCCTCTTCCGCCGACCAATTGCGCAAATCTTCCACCAGCGTTTGTCCGCGAATCGTCGCGATGGGATCCTCTGGCAAACCGCCGCGTCCGGTGATAGTAAAAGAATTGCCCCGGGCTGCCGCACAACCCACCACAACTTGGTCGCTGGGATCCCTCACCTCTTGGGGCAACTCCACCAATCCCGAACTGGTATCGACTTCGGGATTACTAATGGCAATGGTTCCAGAAATTCCCGTTCGCGAACTGGCATTAATTTCGCTAAGGGTATTATTGAGAGACCCGCGCGCGATCGCCAGTCCAAAAATTCCGTCAGTTTCGATATTAATATTGCCCCCATTCCCGGCAAAAGCGTTGGCAATAATATCGCTATTTTCCCGCGACACCGCCACAATCAAAGGCGAATTGATATTGAGATTGCCTCCGTTGCCCGTTCCAGCGCGACTGCCTGCTTCTGCGGAAATGATACTGCCACTTCTTAGCAGAAGAAAATCGCCCACTTGCAAATCGATATTTCCCCCTTCGCCCGACGCAGTAGAAGCAGTAATGCTGCCATCGTCCAACACAATCGAATTAGCCCTAACCGACAAAAATCCCGCATCGCCCGAGCCATCATTTCTCACCGTCACCAGCGCGCCATCGCTAATGCGCAATTGCGAAGTATTAATAGTCACATTCCCCGGACTCCCAGAAGGCACGGGAGCCAGTCC
The DNA here is from genome assembly GCA_034189065.1 of Cyanobacteriota bacterium. Taxonomy (GTDB): domain Bacteria; phylum Cyanobacteriota; class Cyanobacteriia; order Cyanobacteriales; family Spirulinaceae; genus FACHB-1406. The sequence continues at coordinate 11,120 of JAXHVQ010000024.1, read as the reverse complement.
TAGAAATTGCTGTAAAGCGGGGTCGGGAGTATTTGCCGCCGAGCCGATTAAACTGGGAGTAATTAACAAAGGGTTGGGTACAGTTCCGCGAATTTCTATCAATTCAGAGGCATTAACGATAACATTACCAGCATCGCCCGACGCGATCGTATTGGCATCCACTCTGCCTCCATCCCGCAGCGTTAATCGGGCGGTATTAATGACAACATCGCCAGCCTGCCCAGCATTCAAACTGGTTGTCGATATACTGCTGCCGGAAAAGTTAGGGTTAAATCCGACCAATTCTACCGATTCGGCGGTATTCACTTCCACATTGCCGCCATCTCCCGAGCCGAAACTAAAGGAAGCAACCAATCCTCCATCTCTCACGGTTAACTGCCGAGTCAAAACTCTAATATCGCCCAGTTTACCGGAATTGCCGTTACTCAGGGTCAAGATATTGCTGATAAAGGGTTCGCCGTTGAGGTCGAGAGAAAATCCAGCAAGCACAACAGAATCAGAGACATCGACAATAACATCGCCGCTTCTTCCCGGCGCAAAGGTACGAGTTCCCATCTGTCCGGCATCGAGAAAAATCAAGCGCTGGCTAGAAATTTTAAGATCGCCTCCATCTCCCGAACCCACTGTTTCATTGACCAAACTGCTCGGAAGCGGTCGCTCTGGCGCAAAACCGATAGCAATTAAGTCTCCAGACAAATTGACGGCGATATCGCCCCCCGGTTGAGAACCTTGGTTTTGAATCAATACCAGCGAAGCATCGCGTAACTCGAAATTTCTCCCCTGTAGCTGGATTGAACCGCTGGGTGCGCCGCTGGCATCAATAGCCGATTTTGAAGTCAGGGTAATATCCCTAAACTCGGCTATGCCATTGTCAGATAAACTCCAACCGGCGGCAACAGGACTCAGACCAATTTCTCCATTGGCAACGCTACCCAGTTCAATTCGTCCGCTTTCTGCGGTTAGGGTTCCTCCTTCGAGGAGAATATTTCCGCCCACTAATGCGAGGGTATTTCCCGATTGTACCTGCAATCCCGCGATCGCGCCGCGAACATGAGGCGAGAGTTGAGGTTGTCGAATTTGATGTCCCGCCCCCTGCACGCGAATGTCCCCAGGATTGGAGCCAAATTGCAAGCCGATGGGAACATTAACCGCTAGCAGGGACGGCGCTTGAGGGTTTGTCGCGCTAAAAACGCTGCCATCGGCAAATTGAATGCCATCGGCGGTACTGCCCATAAACGAACCGCCAATATCCAGTCGAGCATTGGTTCCAAAAATAATGCCAGTGGGGTTAATTAAAAATAAGTCTGCCGTTCCACTACTGTGAATTAATCCGTCGATGTTGGAAATTTGACCCCCCGTCACGCGAGCGAAAATGGTATCAAAGGTGGGGGCATTGTCAAAAAAAGCAGTGCTGCCAGTGGGAACGGAAAATTCCTGGAAACTGTGAAATAAGTTGCTCCCGGCTGTGATTCCCCCGTTAATCTCAAGGGTATTGCCGTTTTGAGTTACGGTTGAAGGAATTGGTAGGCTTCCATCGGGAACGATTTGGGCGCTAGCAACAGAAGTCGTTGCTAGGAAACTCAGAACCCAGATTGGAGACAAGGGGGAGATGGCATTGGGCATTGGGCGTGGGCATTGGACAACAACAATAGGCAAGTTTTAATCGCGCTTGGGAAAGGGCTGATAAGGAACTCGGAAACCCAGGTCGGATAACGATTTTTTAAAGCTGTTGAGAATCTTACTGGTTTGTAAGGCGGGTCGAGCGGTAATTCCGATAAGATGCGCTTTTTTGCTAACAATTCCAAGGGGCTCTATATCCGCATTGGAAAAGGGGAGCAGCCGACCCGTCTCGTCTTCATACAAGTAACAGATCGAATCGGGTGCTGCAATCATTGACGCTGATGTTTGAGGATTCCAGACTATCAAGTTTTCATTCTGGTTATAAACCCAAACTTCTTCGTCATTTTGATTTTTCAAGGTAACGTTTCCATAATCGAAACCGCCTTGAGTTTTACTTTCTGAGTCTTGAACGATTCCTGAAAAGATGCGATCCGCTGTTAACTTATAGTCTGTCAACTTAGGGTCTTTAAATGTATAGTTTTTAAGTTTTTCAATGATGAAGTTGACCCCATCCTGTCCGCGTGGTGCTGGGGGTTCCGAATTAGGGTTCAAAATTGCTCCTATCTCTTCAGCGAGTTGTAGCGTCTCGCGAATGGTCGCGGCTACTTCGAGTTGTTGCTTATCCATCGCCCACATTGCGATTCCGGCTTCTTCCCCAAAAACTGCTAAAGCCGGCCTGCAAAATGCTTCTGCATCGGCAGCCGTCTCGACGAGAACGGAGACTCCAAAGTCCGAACTCTTAGCAAGGACGGTGGGATTTGCTGGTAAATTAGCGGTTGCAAATGTAGTCATTGTCAGGGAAGGAACCGCTCGACCCGCACCGTCGGCATCAATAACGGGAATTCCTTTATGGGCTGCCACTAAAATGGGGACAATTGAATTCAGTCCTCCCAGTTCTACGGGGATAACATGACCGATTTGTCGATTCCCTAACTGCTTTGTTAATAAATCCAAAGCTGCAATTGCTGGGTCGATATTATTGAGAGCGAGCATCGCGTTAGGCGAGCCCATAAAAGCGACTACTGCTGTCAAACCATCCGCATCATTGACTTCGTTTATTGTTTTAACGGTTACGGTCCGATCTCTAAGGGACTTCTCGATGAGAGATTGTCCTATTTCCAGCAGACTGACGAGTCCTTTTGTTGTTTTGAGCGAGCCGACTAATGTTTCTCCCGTCTTCAATGGTCCGCCGCCACCGCTTCCTAAGAAAGTGGCACCATAGCCAATATTCAGGATTTGGTCTTTGTTTAAGGTTCTCATGGTATTCGTTTTTTACAAAGAACGGTTACTACAGAGCGTTGAATTCTGGGGGTTTTTTGCTCGCGATCGCGCTAATCTTGAAGGATTGATGCTCGCGATCGCTTCCGTTGAAAATTATACTTGTTTGTTACGAGGAAGCGATGAAATTCCCTATTTTTCCTACTTTTCCTATTTTTCTGTTTCAGAGATTACCTTGGAGGAAGCTTTAAACAATTGCATGGATGCAGTGCCGACCCCTTCAAACTTTCCCGAGTTGTTTAAATCTAGGAGCCGCGTTTTTTTGGATCGACTGCTGCGCCTGGTTACGATCGGGGAGTTATTGGAAATTTTTGAACGAAAATGCAGATTGTTTCCCATGTCAATCTTTTGTAATAAATATTCAAGAAGATTAACCGACCGTGCTTTATCTTCAGTGATTTGTGGGAATACTAAGGGCTAAAGCCCTTACTACGAACGGAAAGGCATTCAACTACAATCTCAACTAACTTCTTAAAGTCACTTGAAATTTCTCCACAAGGACATCGCGGATTTTTTGATGGATGGGTTCGATTTCGCCTTCGGTGAGACTGCGATCGCTCGCTCGATAGGCAAGGCTAAAAGCGAGGCTGCGATCGCCGGAAGGGACGTTTTCCCCTCGGTAAACATCGAACAGTTCGACGCTCTCAAGTAACTTGCCTGCCGCCTGTTTCATCGCATTTTCCAGTTGGGCAACAGAAAAATCAATAGAGGCAAAGAAAGCCAAATCGCGTTTGACGGCGGGGTAAGTCGAATAAGGCCCGAAGCGGGGAGGTGCCAAGTGGGAGCCTTTACGTAAAGCTTCGAGCAGCACGGGAACTGACATTTCAAAGGCGTAAATTGCATCGGGGAAGTCTCGTTCTTTGCGCAGTTGGGGATGCAGTTGTCCGAAAATTCCCAAACGCTGTCCCCCAATCCACAGAGAGGCAGTGCGTCCTGGGTGAAAGCGTTCGTCGCGGTTGTGGGGTTGATATTCGACGGCCACACCCAAGCGCTCGAAGACGCTTTCGAGGGTGCCTTTGGCTTCGTACCAAGTCATCGCTACGCCTTTTCCGCCCGTTGTCCAGCGGCCTTGGGGGTTGCGATCGCCGCCGAAAATTCCCGCGATCGCGTCGGCTTCAGTATATTCCCCGTCTTGTTTGCGGAAGATTCGACCGATTTCAAAGCCGTTGAGCGGACCGTTGCCGCGATCTTGGTTATATTCCCAAGCTTCTATCAGTCCCGGCAACAATTCTGGGCGCAAGCCAGCATATTCGCTGAGTAGGGGGTTGGCGATGGCAATTTCGGCGACTTCGGGTTTGACGAGGGAGTAGCGAACGATTTCAGTGAGTCCCACGGCGCGGAAGACTTCGCGAATTCGGGCGAGGACGCGGCGTTGGGGCGGCAACAAACCGGGTTCGGTTTTTTGGGGGAGGGTATCGCAGAAGCGATCGTAACCGTAGAGGCGCGCGACTTCTTCGATTAAATCAATTTCCCGTTCTAAGTCGCGATAGCGATAAGGGGGAACTTTCACTTGCCAAACTGTTCCCTGGGTTCTGGGTTCTGAACTCTGTAGGGACGTTTCATGAAACGTCCCTACTTCCTCCAATTCGCAACCCAAGGCAGTCAGAATGCCTTCAATCTCGGCGGGTTGAATTTGACCGATTCCGTTGGAGTCGTCCTTAACCGGGCCGAGAATTTCCCGTATGCGATCGCAGTGCAATGTCAGCGTCCGAGTCCACTGTTCGGGGGAAGGACGCGCGTCGGCGACGGCTCGGGCGACGGGGGTTCCGCCTGCGTGTTTGACTAACAACGCGATCGCGCGGTTGGCTGCCCATTCCAGTTCGGCTTGGTTGACTCCCCGTTCGTAGCGAGTCGAAGCTTCCGATCGCAGTCCTGCCGCGCGCGAGGAACGGCGAATGGCAACGGGATCGAATAAGGCGGCCTCTAGTACCAAATTCTTGGTTTCCCCATCGACTTCTGTTGCTTCGCCCCCCATTACCCCAGCTAAGGCGACGGGTTTATCGTTGGCGACAATTAATAGATTCTGCGCTTCGAGATTGCGCGTTTGTCCGTCGAGTGTTTTGAGTTGTTCTCCCCGACGCGCCCAACGTACGCCAATTTCCAGTTCGTCTTCCCCAGCAACGGCGAGCAGTTTTTCGCGATCGAAGGCGTGGAGGGGTTGTCCCCATTCGAGCAAAATATAGTTAGTAATATCGACAACATTATTAATGGGCCGCAAACCAGCCGCTTGTAGCCGCCGTTGAATGGTTAAAGGAGACGGGGCAATGGTTACGCCCTCAATTACCGTCCCGATATAAGCCGGACTTGCCTCGCTGTCGGTTACTTTCACACTCAACGTTTTGGAGTCAATTGCGTCGAGGGGAGGGGCTTGGGGCAACCGCACTCTCGCTCCGGTGAGGGCGGCGACTTCCCGCGCCACGCCCACTAACGAGAGCGCGTCGGCGCGATTGGCGGTAGAAGTTAGGTCTAAAATCGTATCGTCGAGTCCCAGTAGGGGACGAACGTCTTGTCCGGGGGTTAAGGTGTCGTCGTCGAAGATATGAATGCCCGCCGAGTCTTGTTCTAGGCCCAGTTCGGCCAGGGAGCAAATCATCCCTTCGGATTTTACCCCGCGCAGTTTCGTCACCTTCAGCTTCAAATCGACGGCGGGGAGATAGGTTTTGGGGGGGGCGACTGGGACGAAAATGCCTGCTCTGACGTTGCTGGCTCCGCAAACGATGGTTGAGGGGGCTTCTCTGCCCAAATCCACTTGGCAAACGCTCAGCTTATCGGCATTGGGGTGGCGATCGCACTCGAGGACTTTCCCGACGACGACTCCCTCAGCGCGCGATCGCAGGTCAAAAATATCCTCGACCTCAAACCCCGCGATTGTCAATGTTTCGGCTAACGTTTCAGGGGTTAGCTCAATGTCTACCAGTTCCCGCAGCCAGTTCAAAGAAATTAGCATTTACTCGTTTGCAAAGGTGGTGTCTCAGTCGCTAGACTATTTTACCCCTTGGTGCTTCAGCTCGAGCACCCGAAGGTTTGAGAGAATTGAAGTTTTTTGTTGTTTGGATAAAGTGTTTTCATTTCCTCTAGGGATAGTTTAACAAGGCTTGTTAATTTTGAGCGAAAAGGTCGGAAAATCGAGCGAGCTGTGGGAGAGACGGTAAATTTTTGACTCTCGAAAGACGAGAAAAAGTAGGATATCCTAGAATGAGAAGAGTCAGCCCAATCTTTGATGTGTTGCCTGCTGTCATGGTTCGACTTTGCTCGCCCGTTTTCGAGGACGCGATCGTCGTACCGAACTGAGTCGGCGAAGTCGATGCGTTGAAGCACTCCGCAAAATTGAGTCGTTTAAGCCCGGACAAAGCTATACTGGTGAGCCTGAATGAGCTATTGCCTAAATCCTTCCTGCCCTCATCCCAGAAACCCAGATAACATCGACGTTTGTAGAGCTTGCAGCTCGAATTTGTTGATGCGCGATCGCTACCGAGGAATGAAGTCTCTCGGACAAGGTGGGTTTGGTATGACGTTTCTGGCAGTGGATACGGTACTGCCGGGAAATCCTTTGTGCGTGATTAAGCAGTTGCGTCCTTCGAGTAGCGACCCCAATGTGTTTCAGATGGCTAAGGAACTTTTCGAGCGCGAGGCAGAAACCTTGGGGCGCATCGGCAATCATCCTCAAGTTCCCCGACTCCTCGATTATTTTGAGCACAATCGGGATTTTTATTTGGTGCAGGAGTACGTTAGCGGCAATAATCTTCAACAGGAAATTAAGCGCAATGGTCCGTTGAGCGAAGCGGGGGTTCGGCAATTTTTACAGGAAATTTTGCCGATGTTGCAGTACATTCACGCTCAGCGAGTCATTCACCGCGATATCAAACCGGCTAATTTAATTCGGCGCGCTCAAGATAAGAAGTTGGTTTTGATTGATTTTGGGGCGGTCAAAAACCAGGTGAATACCCCGGTGGCTAATAATACGTCAGACCAAACTGCTTTGACTTCCTTTGCGATCGGAACGCCCGGTTTTGCACCGCCCGAACAAATGGCCTTGCGCCCCGTCTACGCCAGCGATGTTTATGCGGTGGGAGTGACTTGTATTTATCTTTTGACCGCAAAATCGCCCAAGGATTTGGACTATAACCCCAAGACTGGGGAAATGGTATGGAAAAAATACGTAGATGTTAGCGATAACTTTGCTCGCGTCCTCAGTCGAATGTTGGAAGTTTCGGTTCGCCATCGCTACCAATCTTCCGATGAAGTGCTGAGAGATTTAGATATGGAGCCCTATCTCGACGATCTCGCGCGCGGATTGGTGACGAAACAGTCGTCTCCGGGAGGGGCGGATCCGCTGCCGTCGTCGGGCCGCGATCGCACGCCTAATACCGAAGGCGGAATGTCAGCCACCCAACGCTTGGCAATGGCAATTCGCGCCAAGAAACGCGCCCGTCAAGCTCAGATAGACAGCAATAACAGTATGTTCCCCGATCGCAGCGTCGGTTCTCGAACTGGGGGAACAGCCGCTAGCCAAGGGTCGCGCTCGAAGTCCAAAAAAGTACCAAAATTGGATGCAGAGACCGTTTTAAGTTCCTATGAAAAAGGACGGCGCGATTTTGCCCAACAGAATTTAAGTTTGTTGAGCCTACAAGAAGCAGACTTATCAGGAGGTATTTTTCATCAAGCCAAACTCCTGAAGACTAATTTGCAAGGAGCAAATCTGGCCAGTACCAACTTTGGACGGGCAAATTTAACCAATGCTGTATTGCGAGATGCTAACTTGGGGCGAGCGTACCTCAGCTACGCCAACTTAGAAGGAGCAGATTTACGGGGAGCTGACTTAAGTTATGCCTCGTTGAGTTATGCTAACCTCAAAGGCGCAAACTTATGCGGCGCAAATTTGACCAATGCTAAAATCGCTGAAGAACAATTGGCTGCGGCAAAAACCAATTGGGCAACGGTTTTACCCAGTGGCAAACGGGGTTTTTGGTAAAAATTAGTCATTGGTCATTGGTCATTGGTCTTTTGTTTTTCATTATTTATAGCGTTTCCAAATGAAATATAAACAGATAATAATATTCCCTACTTTTAGGAACTCCTCGCTCCTCCCTTGAATTCTTCTATTCTTCTATTCTTCTATTCTGAATCCCGAAGTCAAGATTTTACAAATCAAATAAAAACGCTATATAAACCTTAGTTTTCACAAAGGAGACGGAGCATTAAATTCCCTCCCTTCATAACCTCATACTCAACCGGTTTAATTTCAACTTTAATTTGGCGAGCCTCTAATTCAGATATAATTTGTTGGGCATAACTTTGAGCGAGTCCCTCAAAATTAGGAAAAGGAAATATTCTAACCTCTTGTTGGCTGACTCTCATTAACTCCAAAATCGAACTAAGGTGAAACTCGTAGTCTCGAAGAGCTGTTTCTTCACTCTGGAAGAAATAAACAAAAAGGAAATTGGCACTCAGGGTTATATTGAAACTAGCGTCGGCAAAAGGAAGGGTTGGCAATGACGCTTTTACATATCGCCCTTCCTTAATTCCCGCTTCATAATCCTCTAAAAAAAGTTGAAGTGCCGATTGGGAATAGCTTTCTAAAGATTGAAGCGAAGGATAAAACTTCTCGCTAAGATATTGGGAGTAGCTCTGACAAATTTTGATACACGACTCAACTCCTGATGTACCTAATGCTCTTAAAGCTGCTTCATTTTCGGAGTATACCGGATCGCAGCCAACCACCTCTATCCCTTGACGGGTTGCTTCGGCAACAAAAGAAGCTGGTCCCGAAGGACAATCCAAAATTTTTATTTTAGTATTCCCAGAAATATCTAAATCGAACATTTTCAGATATTCTGCCAAGGTTCGACCAAAAAATAGAGCATTGGACGATACGGGATTTTCAGAATTGCTCATTAGTTGTGGTTAACAGGACGAATTAATTGAAGAAAATTTTACTGCAAGCAGCGAATGGCCTCAAGTAATCCTCGCGCTTTATTAAGGGTTTCTTCGTATTCACTTTCAGGAACCGAGTCGGCGACTAAACCCGCGCCAGCTTGAACCGTAACCAAATGGCGATCGCCGCCTTGGGGTCGAACGACCATTGTACGAATGGCGATCGCGCTGTTAAGTTGACCTTCAAAATCGTAGTAGCCGTAAACCCCCGAATAAACCCCTCGCCGTTCGGGTTCGAGTTCGCGAATAATCTCCATCGCTCGAATTTTCGGCGCGCCGCTAACGGTTCCGGCGGGAAAGGTGGCTTGCAGCAGGGCCCAAGCATCTTTCCCGCCTTCGAGTTCTCCGACGACGTTGCTGACGATGTGCATCACATGGGAGTAACGTTCGATAACCATGAGCTGGTCTACCGTAACGCTGCCGTACCGACAGACGCGACCCAAATCGTTGCGACCTAAATCGACCAACATGACGTGCTCGGCAATTTCTTTGGGATCGGCGAGTAACTCTTGGGCGAGTGCTTCGTCTTCGGTTGGCGTTGCGCCGCGCCGCCGGGTTCCCGCAATGGGGCGTACAACGGCTTTGAGACTGCCTCGGGGGGAACGTTCGGCTTTGACCATGATTTCGGGACTCGAACCGATAATTTGCCAATTCCCGAAGTGATAATAGGCCATGTAGGGGGAGGGATTAATCAGGCGCAGGGAACGGTAGAGGTGGAAGGGATGACCTTGGTAGGGGGTGGAAAGGCGTTGAGAGAGGACGACTTGGAAAATATCGCCCGCCCGAATATAGTCTTTCGCTTTATTGACATTGGCGCAAAATTGTGCTTTGGAGGTGTTGCTGCGGTAAACGTCTTGGGGTAGCACTTCTCGCGCGATCGCTCCTGGAGAACGCCATTCTAAGGGTTGGGCTTCGACGGGGAGGGGAAGTTGCAGTTTGACCACCAGTTTGATGATGCGATCGCACGCTTCTTGGTACGCTTGTTTCAAGTCGGTCGTTTTGTCGCGCAGGTCGGCGTAGGCGATGGCCCAAATTTTGCGTTTGACTTGATCGAAGACGAGGAGATGATCCACTTGCATCCACACGCCGTCGGGAATGTCTTTTTCGCCGGGGGGATAAATGGGGACGCGCGGTTCGACCCATTGAATCAACTCGTAACCCCAAAACCCAAATAAACCGCCAATTCCGGGGGGGAGTTGGGGGAGTTGAACCGGGCGAATGGGTTCGAGACAGTCGGCGAGAATTTTGAAGGGATTGCCTTGGAAGGTTTGACGGCTTCCGTCTCGATGGGTTTGAATGGTGCGATCGCCTCTTGCTTCGAGTATCCACGCGGGATCGCAACCGATGAAGCTGTAGCGCCCTAGTTGTTCTCCCCCTTCCACCGACTCGAGCAGAAAGCTGTAGGGTTCGTTGGCACATACTTTGTACCATGCGGAAACGGGCGTTTCTAGGTCGGCGACCCATTCTTGGTAGACGGGGATAAAATTGCCCTGGTCGGCGGATGCACAAAACTGAGAATAGTCGGGGAAGATCATTGCAATCTTTAATATTTGACCCCTCTGGGGTAAGCCAATGAACTGACGAGCAAGAATCGGTCGCAACCGGTTCTCGCTCATCAGACGCGCTCCATCAATGGCGCGATCGCGATTCGGGACACCTCCCGCGTTGCTGATGAAGGAAAACCAACGATCCTAAATTACACTTCGTAAGGTGCTTTGCCAGAGAATTTAACCGTTGCGGGTTCGGGGTTATTTCCGATTTTCCGGTCAATTTTACCGTTATAGGGGCGACCTTCGTTAACTTTTTCAGGGAAAACACCGTCAGCGGGATGGAGATATTGAGTTTCTCCGTTGGGATAGATTCGGTAGATTTTGTAATCTTGGATTTTCGGTTTGAATTTGGTGCGCAATTGCGCTCCTAAAGCGAGGCATTGCTCTTTGCGAGCCAAATACAGCAAATTTTCGCCTTCGTTCATGATGGCAGCGCCGCCAGTGGGCATTTCAAACACTTGCTCCTTGGAGCTGGTCCAGGTAATTGCGTATTTTTCTTCGACATCCGCTTTGGTTAACAGACCGCCCGTGCTTCCGCCAAATTTCGGAGGGGTTCCAGTAAGCTCTTCTGACATAATTTTCTCTCAAACTAAAAGGGATTTATGGGAATGCTATCACTGACGGGATCGGGTTTTGCTCCTTTGTCAAGAACTGTAACAGTTTGAAATAGGGGCAGGTGGGCAGTGGGCAGTGGGGAGATAGGGGCAGGTGGGCAGGTAGGCAGTGGGGAGATGGGGG
>JAXHVQ010000239.1:0-4074 GCA_034189065.1 Cyanobacteriota bacterium | reverse complement strand
CTGGCACGCGGCAACTTGGGAAAAGGTTTCGGTGCTTTTATTTATTGCGCTGTCGGCAATGACGCTTTCGGGGTTAGAATTGCCCCACGGAGAGTTAGGCGCGCTGGCGAGCGGTGGCGTGCTTCCCATTCTCAATATCTTAGTGGCGATTAAGGTGGCGTTGGGGTCGTGGGCAGTTGTTTTGACCTTTATTCACTATCGAGGATTATTGTAATTAGTCATTGGTCATTTGTCCTTCGTCATTAGTCATTAGTCATTGGTCATTGGTTTTAAAGCCTAAAACCTAAAACCTAAAACCTAACACCTAACACCTAGTTTGGTCATTATTCAGCAATTTGAATTCGCCCTTTAATTGCGCCTCTAAGAATGCGATTAATCGCCCTGCGTTCGTCCTCGCTGAGGGAATCGTTTAAGGCAGCCGCCATCAATCCATAGCGATCGCTGAGTGTTAGCCTGCCCGTATCAGCCACAGACACCAGCATTTCTGAAACTGCGCCGGGAAGGAGTTCGAGTTGGGGTAACATGATAGATTTAAGATATCAGTATCTATAACTACAATATCTTAGATATAAATGCAAGTGCGGGTGATGTATTCCGAGGGGACGGGTGAATCAGATCTCCCCAAAGGCGCGATCGCGATCGCGGTCAATTTCAACAAAGGGCGAAAGACAATACGCCTACGCCCTAGCTGCCCAAAACTAACTCCGAATCATCCCAATCTTGGTTTCGTATGAGACAAGTCTACGATCGCTTTAGATTTTGGGTATAAAAGCCAAACAACCTACTGCGCAGGGGCAGGCACCACCCGAGGAGGCGGCGGCGGTTCGCCGGGTGAAGGAGGAGGAGCGCCCTCTCCCTCTTGGTTAGGTTGTTCGTCGGTTGTTGGCGGTGGAGATTCTTCTGAAGGGGAAGTTGGAGAGGCTTCTCCCTCTTCGTTGGGTTGTTCGTCGGTTGTTGGCGGCGGAGATTCTTCTGAAGGGGAAGTCGGAGAGGCTTCTCCCTCTTCGTTGGGTTGTTCGTCGGTTGTTGGCGGCGGAGATCCCCCCCCAGGAGTGGGAGGCGGAGGTTCGGTTCCCTCGTTGGGTTGTTCGGGTGCGGGCGACTCTTCATCTTCAGAACCGGGGGGCGGCTCGAAACCAAGGAGGACAGGGGCGTTGGGAAAGTAGCGGCCCCAACGTTGGGCTTCAGGTTGCCTGCGCCAGTCGGGACGGGAAACGTTTAAGATGAGAACGGGCAAAACCGAACCGCTATTTTGTCCGAGGATCGTAATTGAAACGTTGGTGACGAGGATATCGCTGTCGAAACTGCGTTGTGCAGCCGCGCGCGCGATCGCCTCAGCCCGTCGCAGGAACGACTCAAAGGATTCATCTCCCTGACGCACCAGGGGAATCGAAGTTCTCGCCGTGTACGCAATAGCCGCCGGGGGCGCGATCGCACTCGCCCCGAGCCACTGCAACCCCGCCAACCCCAGAATCGTCGAACTGAGTGCCAAAGAGCGGGGGGTTGAAAAATTTCCCAATGCCCCCCACAATAGCCTTAACCCAATTGCGCGAGGGACGGTTAAACTTAAAAAAAGGCGATGGAGTCTTGACATAAATTTAAATTAATAGAATTGAGTGCCTTGAAAGAAAAATAATGATATATAAAGACTAAACCAATCTTGTTATCTTAACGATTCTCTGACAAATTTCACCTGTTGGCGCGGGGAGCCATGACAAACTATTCTCTGATTGCAGTTGGCATTAATCGCTATCAATTAATTCAGCCGTTGAACTTCGCTCGCGACGACGCTCGGGCGATTTGGAAGTTCGCCGTAGAGGAGGCAGAAATGCCCGACGAACGCGCCCTTCTATTGGCAGATACTTCAGCTTCGGTGGAAAACCAATCCACCGCGCCGACCCAAGACAATATTCTCTCCTGGTTGCAGGCAGAAGAGTCGGATGACAACTGGGTGCCGTGGTTGTGGTTCTTTTTTAGCGGTTATGGAGTGAGTTGGGAAGGAACAGACTATTTATTGCCCCTCGATGGCAATCTCGCCGATATTCCCAACACCGGAATCAGCCTGCGATCGCTCCTCGATATCCTACAGCGCAAACAAGCCCGCAATATCCTCGTCTTGTTGGATATGAACCGATCGCCCGGTTTAATCGCTGCCAACGATGTGGGAAGCGAAACCGTCGAACTGGCAAAGGAACGGGGCATTAACCTGATTCTCAGCAGCCAACTGCAACAGATGTCCCACGAATCGTCGGATTTGGGACAGGGATTTTTTACCGCAGCTCTATTAGAAGCCCTACGCTATTACCATAGCGATTTGACGTTAGAGAAACTGGAGACTTATTTAAGCGATCGCCTGCCGGAATTGTGCGAGCATCATTGGCGGCCCCCCCAACGTCCCCTTTTCCTCATTCCGTTCCCAGAAGCGAGGGAACAACTGGTTCTCCCTGGCAGCGCCGCAGCTCGAGAGGAACAGTACGCCTTTGCCAATGCCCTCACAGAAGCGGACACCCCTCAAATTGAGACCAATGGCAAAGCCAGTTCCGCTCAAATTGCCACTTCTGCCCCCATCGTGCGCCCCAATTCGCCGTTGCTCTCTTCCACTGCGAAACCGCCCGAAGAAACCCCCGATGCGCCGAATTTGTTGAGCCAAATTGAAGAAACGTCCCGACAAAAGTCACTGCCTAACGTCCAGAAATGGCTGGCCTTGGGCGGCGGCTTATTTTTGTTGTGCGTTTTGGCTGGGGTATTTTTAAACCGCGATGGCGAACCTCAGTTAACCGAATCTGCCCCCGTCGAAGGGGAACCGTCGGCAGAAAATAGCGCTGCACCGACGGAAGATCCCCCGGCAACAGCCGTCAAGCCCATCCTTCCTCCCCCCAACAGTTCCCCCCAACAAGGGGCCCCCTCTCCCGCTGCGACGGCTCCCTCCCCGGCACCAGCAGCTTCCCCCGCACCTATCCCAGCGCCCTCACCAGCAACCGTTCCAGCCCCCGCACCAGCAGCGAACCGGTTGCTAACCCAAGAGGAGGTAATGGCGAATGTTTATTTGAGGAACGTTCAAGCCTCGAAATTCGGTCAAGCGATCGCCGACGCGCGCAAAGTTCCCTCCGATGCCCCCAGCTACGAAGAAGCTCAACGCAGCATCACGCGCTGGAGTTTGGCGATTTTGGATATTGCCCGAGGGCGAGCCAATCAAGGGAATTTTGGGGGCGCGATCGCGGCGGCTAATCTTATTGCCCCAGATCAAGGAGAAGTTCGTCAGTTAGCCCAACAGAAAATCCAAACTTGGCAGGGACAAGCCCAACAGCAACAGCAAAACCAAGGGAAAATAGCTAAGGCAAAACAAGCGGTTCGTCCCAACAGCGCCTCGTCCTACAATCAGGCGATTTCCACGCTGCGGACTATTCCCCTCGGCCAACCCGGTTACGCAGAAGCGAAGAAGTTAAAAGAAACGTGGGGCGAGCAAATTTATAAGATCGCCAACAGCCGCGCCGCCGCCGGTCAATTCCAGAACGCGATCGCCACCGCCAACCTAGTCCCCGGCGATACCCCCAGCCACGCCGCCGCACAACAGGCGATCGCGCGCTGGCAAAAAGGTCAGCGATAAGCATAGTTTGGACAGTTTGTCAAGCCCCCTCTTTTCCCGACCGCAATGACTGAGCGGCTTCGTAGAGTTTAGTCCACTCCGCCGTCGCTCGGCTGGTTTTCCAGTTCAAGGCGCGAGCGGCTTCTTCCAAAGTTTGTCCGCCTTTGAGACCCTCGATAAGTTGGCGCTGTTGGGCGCTTAACCCTTGCCAATAGGTTTCCCACTGACTGGGAGTCAAGCCAAAGTTGTGTTCTTCGAGGGTAGTTTGCAGCCAACTGCCCACCAAATCGGGGCGACTTTTGGTGGAAAAGCCTTTAGCGTGATAGCCCACTTTTTCGCGCAGTCGGTAGATTTGCTTAATAGGTAAGTTGAGCTTTTGCGCGATCGCCTCTTGGGTATGTCCTTGGAGATACAATCCCAACCAGCGCGCTGCTAAGGGATCGACTTTATGTTCCAGATACCGCTCAAACTCTCGTTGAACTTCGAGG
>JAXHVQ010000238.1:0-4089 GCA_034189065.1 Cyanobacteriota bacterium | reverse complement strand
TAACGAATTTACCCGACGAGGGAGAGAAAGGAATTAGCAATTCAGAAATTGGCGACTTTTATCGTTTGCGCTGGCAAATTGAACTCTTCTGGAAATTTCTTAAAATGCACCTCAAGCTCGCGCGAGTCAGGATTGCTCTTTATCCATTCGTCTAGTTCTCTAAGCTTTTCTTCTTTTTCTTGAGTTGCCATAGAGTGCTTTCCCCTTAAAACCATGATTTTATTTTACCATTGTTCCACCGGCTTTGTTTACATCCCATTCAGAAACGCTATACAAGAGAGTTGAGCAGGAAATTGGCAGCGATCGCGCGCGATCGCTTCACAGTAAACAGCTTTACAGTAAACAGTGAAAGACCGCTTTATGGTCAGTTATCAGTTTCTCCCCTTCGGACTGTCAATCCAACCGCGAGGGTTGAGGTTTCCACTCGCCCCACCCTCGACCCTTCGCCCCGCCACCCGTACCGATGGCGATAGGCGGGGATTTTTGGGGGCTTCTTAGACACACAAGATTGGTTAGACACACGAAGGGGAAGAGTAGAGCTATATTAGAAAACCTTGGCCATTGTTTTTCTCCGAGCAGATAAAAGTGGAGGAGGCGATCCTTATAGAAAATGTGGAGCGCGCGCGAGCCAATGAGACCGTTAGACGCATTAACAGCTTCACAGCCTTATTCACCGACGGTTATCCTTTCGGTTGGACAATTGCGATCGCCTGTGGCTCCCAATGCAGCGGCTGAGCGAAGAGAGCGCGACCTGGACTTGGGGTGTTGAGCTTGATGACGGCACTTGATGAGTCACCTTTGCTCGAAGAAATCGGGAGTTGGATGGGGTGCGATCGCGGTCATCTATGTACCCCACATTCCGCACGACAAAAAGTAGCTCTCTGTGCGACAAAGGTCTGACTCGCTTTCTCATGCTCGCTTGGAAGAGGCTTTTTGTCGTTTCTCGAATCCCACGACACCTGTTAACTGCCACTGTTCCCGCTCGGCGCAATCTGTAACCCTCTGTACTATTGGCAATTAGCTCCTCCGATGGGATTTGATTCACTGATTTTTGGGCGGCTTTTATCGTTATAACGACCCTTCTTTTGAGCAGGGGACGATTGAGAAAAAAAGAAGCCGGAACAGCGCTTCGCGATTTTCCGACCGGTGAATGAGATTGAAGTGGCTATTGAGTCATCCGAGAATTGACTTCCTCAACGGACAACCCTAAAGCTTCAGCGACTTGCTCGGCGCTCAAGCCCATGTTCAAGAGTCGTGGAATTCCCAGTGCGATCGCGCGTTCGGCAGCTTGAGCGCGTTGTGTGGCAGCTTCGGCACGTCGTTCGGCAGTTTCAGCCTCCTCAGCCGGTGTAGGAATCCAGTTCCTTTGCCCGTCATACCAACGCAACCACTGCCGCGTTAATCCGCGATATTCTCCCAACCACAGTCCGATTCCAATTCCTAAAGCGGGCAACCAAATTCTTCCCTCCTCCAGTTCTTGTTCTCGGTAGCAACCGCCTTCGAGCCAAAAGACGCGCAACTCGTCTGTATAGCGGTCGAAGACAATGTAGTAGGGAATCCCTAAAATTTGCTCGTACACCTCCCATTTCGTGGGAGGTTCGCCGCCGCGCTCGGTTTCGCCCAAGTCTTCGCTGCGGGTTCCAGGGGATAAAAATTCAAGGGCGATGATGGGTCGAACGCCTTCCTGCCAGAACACATAACTCAAGCGCGGTTCTCGCCCTTCATACAGTCGCGGGACTCCTACCACCGCATACCAGTCGGGGCGCTTGTACCAACCGGTATGATTGGGGTCGTAGTAGAGATTGAGGTCGCTCGCTACTAAGATTTGGTCAATCGGATGAGTGGACGGGCGGAAGGTGATGCTGGATAATTCTCCCTGCCACAGATGGTATTCGTCGGGCAAACCAGGTTCCTCCGGTGATTCGCTCTTGAGATCGTACATCGTGGGGAGCGTTTCTTTGGGAGAGCGAGGAGGAGAGCTCTGGGGGATGGGAGTTTGGGTAGTAGACATGGGTGGTGGATGAGCGCGAGGGGTGTTGTTTTCAAAGATAGCGTTTTTTTAAAGGTTAGCTCTTTGGGGTTGACCGATTTTCAATTTGCGCTTGTCAAACGCTTAAGATGGCTTCGCACGCTTCGTCTGGACGCATTTTTAACGCGTGCTTAAGGTTGGAGCGTAGTGTTTGGAGGTTAAGGTCTTTTCCCCTCACTTTCTGGGGAATTTTTAGGAGGGAGGCTACTTTTCGCGCTTTTCGAGAGTGCGAGCGACTCGAGGCGGCGGTGTACTGGATGTTGGAAGGTTATTTGTAGGTTGTTATCGTTTGTGAGCGTTCAATTGGGGTTGAACGCTTCTGTTTTTATGGAAACTTCACGCTCCAAGTGCGCGAAGCGCCTATACAGAGGATTATTTAAGAAACTCCTCAACGGCTTTGCGGGTGTCGGGGTCAAGGTTTTGTAACCCAGAAACTGCGCGATTGGTGTTGACTGAACTTGTATTTGTCAAGACCAATTTTTCATTGCCGACGGTGATGGGTTCTTGTTCGGGGGACTGTTGCTCCATGCGAGATTGCACGTAGGCATTAGCAATCCCGGGTTTTGCTGTTTCCCAAGTGGTACTATCGTTCCCTGGGGATGAGAGACAGAATCCTGAGCCTACCGTTAATGGTAGCAGCAGTGTTGACATTACTGTGGCGGCAAGTGCCGTCGGTCGGGGAACTGAACCGAATGCTAGCGCGAGAAGACTTACTGTGGGCAAGGGCGGTCAAAGTCTCACAACAAGCACTATCTCAAAGATTTTTAAGCTTCCCGGCGTCGTTATTTGAACGAGTTCTCAAAGATTTGTTGGTTCCCTTAAACCAACGTTGGCAACTTTGGCAAAAACGAGAAAATCCTCCCAGCATCCAGAAAGCCCGACAGCATTTTCAACGGCTGTGGATAGTGGATGCTTCCACTTTAGAAGCCTTATTTCGTAAACTCAAGAGCTTAGAAACAGTTCCACACTATCAGTTGGGAGGGCGCATTTGTGCGGTGGTCGATTTAGAAACACGCTCAAGAGTAGAGACTTGGTTTGAATCCCACCCCTACACTCATGAAAGCAACTTTGTCTCCAATATCCTCGAGTTAATTCCGGCAAAAACCCTGCTAATTCTAGACCGAGGATTTTGGAATTTTCGCTTTTTTGAGCAATTAAGTAGGGCTTGCTGAAAAAGTTGTTGAGCCAAAGCCTCAAAAAGTGGGCTGAAAAAAACATAAGTTAAGCAGAAATAAAGCGAAGCTTTATATAACTCTAAATAATCGGTAAATCCCTCTTTTCCACCTCCTAAGAAAAAAGACAAAAAAAGGCAGTAAACCTGCCTCAGCAGGGTTAAAGATTGACAACCAAAAAGCTAATAGCAATCGCCGTTTCGGAAGTTTCTCGCAGTTTAGCTAGAATACGGTTCAGTCCATATCTTCTTTTAGCTTGTCCAAACTTCCCTTCAATTGTATTACGGATTCTTTCATCTAATTGAGCTTGTTTTTTAGCTTGAGGACTTACCTTTTTTGGGGGTCTTCCTAAAGGTAGGCCACTAATTTTAATTCCCCTTTCTTTACACCAAGCTCGATTCTTACGATTGCGATAAATTTTATACACATGAACCGATTAAGGGTAATATCCGGTCAAGTTTTTGTAATTTTCGACTTGAGCTTGTAAGTCCTCAGATTCGTTAAAGTTATCCCAACTTAAACGGTGAATGTAGATGTAGTTTTCATGCGCAACTGACGGAGAGTTTTGCCCCGAACTCTACGGAGTTCCCAGCTTTTCCCCGGACGATAGGACGGATATGAGGTTGAGTTAAGCTGACAATTCTATCATCAATTCTAGATGTTTGAGTTGACCACATTTGGTATTGTTGACGATAAATTTCACTCCCGACTAACAAGTTTTTATACTGTTGAGGCTTTAGACAAGTTAAGGAAACCCCTAATTCGATATATAGCCTTTTTCATTTGGATGAGGTATAGTCAAAGAGAACCTCAAAACTTCGGTTATGAAAGCTTATTCAACAGATTTTCGTCAAAAAATCCTGGAAACTTACGAAACTACTCCCATCT
>JAXHVQ010000237.1:0-4135 GCA_034189065.1 Cyanobacteriota bacterium | reverse complement strand
AGCTCAAAAATCTTTGAGATAGTGCTTGTTGTGAGACTTTGACCGCCCTAGCCCACAGTAAGTCTTCTCGTGCCAGCATTCGGTTCAATTCCCCTACCGATGGCACTTGCCGCCACAGGAGGGTCAACACTGCTGCTACCATTAACGGGAGACTTAAGATTCTATCTCTCATCCCCAGGGAACGTGCTTTAAGTAGGTGGGCGTAATTATCCGTCAAATAGCGATTGAGATTAATTTGTTGTGAGATCCTTGTTTTAGCTGGCTTTCAGCTTCATTTTTGGATTCTGAGTTTTAACATTTATTTATGCCCACCTACTTAGTTCAGTTGGTTGTAGACCCAGGGTTTGATTAAATCTTCGAGCTGCGTTCGCGATCGCTTGGTTATCGATATGGGGTTGATTGCGCCGTCGTGCGTGGTCTCGAATATTTTTTTGCGAGTGGGCCATGTCTTCTAAGACCTCTGTATGTTCGTCCGTTGTGCAGTGCTATCTTGGATTATCCCAGAGCGTTCGTTTGTATTCTACTGCCGGGGTTGCTGAACTTTTTCCTCATCCCGTTGCTGTGCGCGCTAACCAGCTTGACAACTGCACTCTAGCCTTAACTTGTCACCAATGACCAATGACGAATGACAAATGACCAAGGACTAGGGACAAATAACTAATCATTAATCCAATTCTTAGCGGAAATGTTACAATAGTTCATGAAACGTTAAAAATCCGAAAATCCAGCAAGGGGCGTTAACCCAATCCTCCTAACCCATCCCCGCCTCCAGCCCGAGAGTCTATAAATAGGGTCTATCGTGCTATACTGAGGGTTTTGTTCAATTTGCTTGCGCCCGACTCCGCCGAACCCAACGTAGAGAAAATCGACCCGCGACGAGATGGGAATTGTAGGAGATCGCATCCTCACCTTCGAGGCGTAACCATCATTATTGCCGAGCCGACGTTTTAGCAATCCTAGATTTAATTAATTGTCTTAGTTTCATTACCCCAACCGACGCGATGAAAACAGCTCACAATCCAACCGATCCCGTCCGTATTTACCTCAAAGAAATTGGTCGCGTACCTTTGTTAACCCACGAAGAAGAAATTCTCTACGCCAAACAAGTCCAGCGCGCGATCGCCTTGCGACAAACACGAGAAGAACTCCAAAACCAACTGGGCAGCGAACCCACGCTGGCTCAATGGGCGGCAGCGGCAGACTTGAGCGAAACCCAACTCGAGCGCGCGATCGCGGCAGGAGAGCGAGCCAAGCGTAAAATGGTAGAAGCCAACCTGCGCTTGGTGGTTTCCGTCGCCAAAAAGTACATCAAACGCAATCTCGATCTGCTCGATCTCATCCAAGAAGGCACCATTGGGATGCAGCGAGGGGTAGAGAAATTCGACCCAACCAAAGGCTATCGTTTCTCCACCTACGCCTACTGGTGGATTCGCCAAGCCATCACCCGCGCGATCGCCGAAAAAAGCCGCACCATTCGCCTCCCCATTCACATCACCGAAAAGCTCAACAAAATCAAAAAAGCCCAGCGCCACCTTTCCCAACAACTGGGACGGGCCGCAACTGTTGCCGAATTGGGCAAGGAACTGGACCTCACCCCCAAGCAAGTGCGCGACTACCTGGAAAAAGCGCGGCATCCCCTCTCTTTAGACTTGCGAGTCGGCGACAACCAAGACACCGAACTCGGAGAACTGCTCGAGGACGACAGTCTTTCTCCCGAAGATTTTGCCACCCATGCCTCCCTCCAAGGGGACTTGGAAAAGTTAATGGTAGACTTAACTCCCCAGCAGCGCGAGGTGATCGGCCTGCGTTACGGTCTCTCAGACGGACAACCCCTAACCCTCGCCAAAATCGGCAGCCGCCTTAGCATCAGTCGAGAACGAGTTCGCCAACTCGAACGCGAAGCCCTTAATAAATTGCGCAAGCGTAAGGCTTCTGTCCAGGAATATTTGGCAAGTTAGTTTTTGGTCATTCGTCCTTTGTCCTTAGTCCTGGGTTGGGCGATGCTAACCCAAGAGCAAAGGATGAGTTAATGGGAAACAACAACTACAATGAACAAGATGAGGGACAAAGAAGAAAACTCAACATTTTAGGAGGTTTATGGCGAACAAAGAACCGCGTAAAAATTCCGATTTTTGGGGCGAATCTGACTCGGTAAATCAGTTGTGGCAGTACGTGCAAAACTTAAGCCCCGAGGCGATCGCGCAATTATCCAAACCGCAATCTTCCGAAGTGCTCAATGTCATGGAACGCAATATCCTGGGCTTGTTGGGAACGCTCCCCCCAGAACACTTTGATGTCCAAATTGGAACCAATCGAGAACATTTAGGGCGTTTGCTGGCTTCGGCAATTATGAGCGGTTATTTCCTGCGCAATGCCGAACAGCGGATGTATTTGGAGCAATCTTGGCAACAGGTAGGTCGTCAAGCGACGGATTTTGAGTGAGGGGAAACTCGATTTTTTCAGATTTGCAAATTCGGGATTTTAGGCGATCGCTTTTGGCATGGTACGAGCGTCAGGGGCGCTCTTTGCCGTGGAGAAATGAGTCGGATCCTTACAAGGTCTGGATTTCGGAGATTATGCTCCAGCAAACCCAAGTTAAAACGGTTATCCCTTATTATCGCCGTTGGTTGGAGCGATTTCCTACCCTCGAAGCGCTGGCTGCGGCGGAGTTGCAACAGGTTTTAAAGGCGTGGGAGGGGTTGGGATATTACGCGCGCGGGCGAAATTTACATAAAGCGGCCCGTCAGATTATGGTACAGCATAACGGCGCTTTCCCGACGCAGTTGGAGGAGGTTCTCGCGCTGCCGGGAGTCGGACGCACGACGGCGGGAGGGATTCTCAGCGCGGCATTCAACCAGCCGGTTTCGATTTTGGATGGGAATGTGAAGCGAGTTTTGGCGCGGTTGGTGGCGCTATCGGTTCCGGTGGCGAAGGAGAGCGATCGCTTGTGGGCGTTGAGCGATCGCCTTTTGGATCCCGAGCGTCCTAAAGACTA
Organism: Cyanobacteriota bacterium; assembly: GCA_034189065.1. GTDB lineage: Bacteria > Cyanobacteriota > Cyanobacteriia > Cyanobacteriales > Spirulinaceae > FACHB-1406. The sequence continues at coordinate 1,140 of JAXHVQ010000237.1, read as the reverse complement.
TAATCAAGGGCTTATGGATTTGGGCGCAACCCTTTGTACGCCCAAAAATCCCGCCTGTTTGCTCTGCCCTTGGCAAAGGGGCTGTCAGGCGTACAATAAAGGTATTCAATCTCAGCTTCCTATGAAAAGTCCCTCTTCTCCTTTACCCCACAAACAAATTGGCGTTGCGGTTATTGGTAACGACCGAGGACAAATTCTCATCGATCGCCGTCCCGAGGAGGGGTTGTTGGGTGGGTTGTGGGAGTTTCCCGGTGGTAAAATCGAACCGGGAGAAACGGTGCAAGAGTGTATTAAGCGCGAAATTAAGGAGGAGTTGGGGATTGAAATTGAAGTGGGAGAGTCGATTATGTCCCTCGATCATGCTTATACCCACTTCCGCGTTACTCTCCACGTTTACGACTGTCGGCACGTCAGCGGCGAACCGCAGGCGATTGAGTGTCAGGAGGTTCGTTGGGTAACGTTGGATGAAATGGAGAGTTATCCTTTTCCCAAGGCGAATAGTAAGATTATTGCGGCGTTGCGCGATCGGCAGTAGTTTGATTTTTATAAAAAGCTATCGAAAATCACCAAATACTCGTTAAATCGAGGGTCAAATTGGGGAGAATGCGATCGCCTTTGACCTCGGCGGGATTATCGAGTCGTTCAACAGCTTTTCCGCGCCGGTAAATATAAACTATACGATTAGTCGGGTCGATTAACCATCCTAATTTTACACCCAATTTGACCCATTCTTCCATCTTTTCTTGTAAAGGTTTGAGATTGTCGCACCGGAGACGCAATTCGATAACAAAATCGGGACAGACGGGTAAAAATTGGGCGCGCTTCTCTGGGGGAACCGTGTTGAGACGTTCGAGACTAATCCAAGCTGCATCGGGAGTCATGGGGTTGCGCGAAGCTCCCGCGATCGCGTATCCTCCATTAGAATCAGTTACTTTTCCCGTTCCATCTTTTTTCGACCAAATCCCTAATTGGGCGGTTAAGCTTGCGCTACGTTCGCTTGTTTCCCATCCTGTCGGTACCCTGGGGGGGCGACAAGCGCCCCGAAACTCAGACCTGGAGACAAATTGACCAAATAGTGGTAAAAAAAGATAGGTCAGCTATTGTCAACAATACCTATCTTATCAAGAATGATGAATCCAT
>JAXHVQ010000236.1:0-4234 GCA_034189065.1 Cyanobacteriota bacterium | reverse complement strand
GGCGAACAAGCACCGGTTGCTTTAACTGCTCCTTCGATCAACGGATAAGACACGGTTAGACCTAATTAATGGTTAGACTTTAAATCAAAAAAGCCCTCTCCCTAGCGGAGGGGGCTTTTTTAATGGAGTTAAACTTATTGGAATCGTCAAGTTATACTTAATTTCGGCTTTTCTCAGAGCTATCCAACCTATCCATCCTCGCAAAGGGGCGAATATGGACTTTAGTCAACTTCAACAACAGGGTAAGATACCGAGCGAGGAACGACATCGCGATTTTTGGTTTACCGATGCCGACGAAAATCAAGCTCTTGCCCTACGCCACACTGGTGAAATCCTCTACGATAAAACCTCAGAGTTGCAGAGAGTTCGGGTCATTGATACGTATGCCTACGGAAAAACACTGACTATCGATAATATGGTGATGTGTACCGAGAAGGACGAGGCACATTATCACGAAGCGATCGCGCATCCTGCAATTTTAGCCCACGGTGCAGTCAAACGAGTGCTAGTCATTGGCGGCGGCGACGGCGGAACCATTCGGGAGATTTTCAAACATCCCGAAGTCGAGCAAGTCACAATGGTAGAAATTGATGCCAATGTTATTGAAGCGGCAAAATTACATCTACCCGCCCTATCTCAAAGTTTTTCCCATCCTCGACTCCAACTGATTGTGGGCGATGGTCTTAAATTTGTCGCCGAAGCTTCGCCGCAAACCTACGATTTAATTATCGTTGATGGTTCAGATCCCGTCGGTCCGGCACAAGGGTTATTTTCAGAGGAATTTTATCGCAATTGTTCGCGCGCTCTTACATCGGATGGTTTATTGGTTACTCAAGCCGAATCTCCTGCCTTTCATCAGCAAGTTTTCGTTGAATTGAATGCTTGTCTCAAACGGATTTTTGGAAAGGAAAAAGTTTATGTTGTATTGTTCCAAATTCCGACTTATCCTTCTGGCATTTGGAGTTTTCAGCTTGCGTCTAAAGGACAAATTGACCCTCGTATCGTTCCCCGTGAAAAAGTTGCAGAATTTGAAGCAGTCAATTCCTTGCGCTATTATAATACGGAAATTCACCAAGCTCTTTTTGCATTGCCAAATTATGTAAAGCAAATGTTATAAATGGCGAGAAGCTTATGGTTTATCAAGAATACCTCGAACTTCAGACTCAAACTAACGGCGATATGCACGACCTCACAAGCGAGGTCAATGGGGTGGTTAGAAAGTCAAAAATCCAGACGGGAATCGCTCATATTTTTAATATTGGGAGTACGGGAGTCATTGGCGCAATTGAGTTTGAACCCGGATTGCAAAAAGACTTGCCAGAGTTTTTGAATAAATGGATGCCGCCGAGTCGAGAGTATAAACACGAACAGACTTGGCACGATGGTAACGGTCATTCTCACCTTCAAGCAACTTTATTGGGGCCATCTTTAACGGTGCCGGTTTGCAAGGGTGGGTTGGAGTTGGGAACGTGGCAGCAAATTTTCCATTTAGAGTGCGATATTAAACCTCGTCGGCGCAAGGTTGTTGTCACGGTTTATGGGGAGTAATATTTATTGAACCGCGCGCCAATCGTAAGGTTTGAATCTAAAATCTACTAAGAATTGTCTGACGTTGGGGAAGGAGTTGGCGTTTTCAAAACAGTGGGAATTTGTTCGATAATACGATCGCAAATTTCTGCGGGCGTTTGTTCTGCCGCGATCGCGATCTGCAAGTCTGCTTGGCGGTAAAGGCTGCGTCGCGCGTCGAGGAGGGATTGAAGTTGGCTGGAACGCTCGGATTTATTGAGTAGGGGGCGCGTTGTATCTTCAGCAAGGCGCGTTGCAAGTAATTCTACGGGTGCGTCGAGCCAAACGATTAAGCCATAGTGTAAATAACTCCAGTTAAGGGGTTTGAGAACCATTCCGCCTCCCGTTGCGATCGCGCACCGCGTTTCCACAGAAAGTTGATTTAGCACCTTGGTTTCTAACTCCCGAAAATAATCCTCCCCCTCCGTTGCAAAAATTTCGGCAATTGGGCGATGGGCAATTCTCTCGATTAAAACGTCCGTATCAAAAAAACGATAGCCCAGCTTTTCGGCTAGAACCCGCCCCACGCTGCTTTTCCCCGACCCCATCATCCCCACTAAAAAAATGTTGAGTCCCTGCAATCGGCTCTCTCTCACGACACTCCTTCAGTTTTTTTGTCAAACACGCTGGAAAATTTGCTAAACTGATGATACTCTAAAATACTGGGTCTTCCACACAAGACTTGTGTTGAATCCCAAAACTGCGGATGTGGTGGAATTGGTAGACACGCACGCTTGAGGGGCGTGTGGCTAGCCCGTGCGAGTTCGAGTCTCGCCATCCGCACTTTATTTGACAAGGATGGGTTGAGTGCCGCAGGGAAGTCTCTCGAAGCGGCAACAACCCAGCCTTGAAATTTTAGACCCCTCAAAGATTACCATCCTCTCGAATTCATGTCACCCGAAACATCTGGCCGCGATCGCAATGTTTGGCAAGGAGAAGCCGTTGTAGACGAAGAAATTCAGCCTCACAGAGTTGGGCGCGTCAGATTCCGGGGAAGTTACTGGAATGCTCGTTGTAGCGATCGCATTACTTTCGTTCCCGGCGAAACCGTTATGGTCGTCGGTCGAGATAATATCACCCTTTTGGTCAAACGTCTATCTTGGGATTGAGTGTGGGTAGGCTGTTTGGGAACGTTGCAATTAAGCTGTTTTGAAGAATTGAACAATTTCGCGAACGTGGCCGAGAACTTGACTATCTTCGGTGAGTTGCGCGATCGCGCTTCTCGCTTCTTTCGACAACTGCTGATGTTCCAGCTCGTTATTTGCCTGGAGTTGTTCGAGGGAAGCGCGTAGATTTGCCGCATTTTTGCGTATTTCCTCGGTTTCTCGCTGCACCGTCGCCGCCCAAGAATGCGCTTTTTGCGGATCGAGGAGTTCGTCAACTTGCGTTGCTTTCCCTTCGAGTAATTCAACGCGCCGACGCAGTGCCTCTACATCCTCGCGGGGATACTTAATTTCGCGACGGATTGCCCACAAGCGCGCGGCAAGGTATTGATAGGCGCGGGCGGCAGGACGCAACGCGGTAAAGAGTAATGCCGCACCCGAACTAATATAGCCTACAGCACTGATGCCCGTAGCAGCAAGGGTGTAGAGCGCGATCGCCGAAATGACGTGCAGCGCGATCGCCACCACTAGCGACCACCGAGCCACCTTTTTAGCATACTGTACTTGTTTGCGTTCTACAACAATTCCCTTAGACTCAGAAGTCGCCGCTTCCGCAATGACTTCCTGCGCCTCAAAGCAAACATTCCACGGCAAAGTGACAATCGCCATCAACCACCAAAAGCTGGCAACGCCGATAACCCAGTCGAGAAAGTGTCCTGAAGAAATGCCCCACAGTTGTAAAATACCAACAATAAGCAGCGTTAAAATTCCCAAACCGATACTATAAATCGTGTAACTTAAAGCCATTGCGATCGTTCTCCACAAATTGGAATAAAACGTAGCGAATTACTTCCCCCCTTATGTGTTTTCCCCCCTAAAAAAGGTAGGGGGGATCGAAAATATGCCTCACAAAAAGCGAAAAATGCGTAACGAATGCTTCAATGGTGGAGGGGGTTTGAATTTTGGACTGCATTGTTGTGCAAGTTTGTCAAGTTACACACTCTTGTTTCCGGTTCGATTCCCCAAAACAGTTAAAGGAATCTCCTCGAGCTTGTGACAATTGAAAGTTCTGTCATAATAAACGCGCGCAACTTTAATTCGAGGATGTTTGCGAGCATAACTGTTGGAATCGCTCGTCCTCGCAAATGGCATCGAAATCGCGATCGCCTTTTGCCATCTTGCAATACTTTTCGGGGTTGAGTTGAATGGCGCGTTGCAGGTTTTCCAGGGCGAGTTCGGCGTTTCCTTGTAAGGCATAGGCACAAGCTTTATTATACCAAGCTTCGTGGTATTCGGGTTTAATTTTCAGCGCCGCATCGTAAGAAGCAAATGCTTCTTCGTATCGTCCCAATTTTCTCAGGGAATTCCCCCGATTGTTCCAAGCTTCGTGCAATTCGGGTTTAATTTTCAGCGCCGCATCGTAAGAAGCAAATGCTTCTTCGTATCGTCCCAATTTTCTCAGGAATTCCCCCGATTGTACCAAGCTTCGTGGTATTCGGGTTTAATTTTCAGCGCTGCATCGTAGGAGGCAACTGCTTCTTCATATCGTCCCAATTTTCTCAGAG
>JAXHVQ010000235.1:0-4255 GCA_034189065.1 Cyanobacteriota bacterium | reverse complement strand
TTCGACAACGATCGCGAAAGTCACTAAATCTCCTGCACCGGGATTGTTCAAATCTGCCGTTACATCGCTATCGAAATAGTTAGTGTTTGCAAGCGTATCCGAGTTGATTACACCTGAAAATCTTGGCCCCGGTGTTCCTGGGTCGCTAAAATTAATATTCTGAGGACTCCCAACAACCGGAAAGAATTCGCTAAACACAGCATTCGCTTCGCTGGTGGCGACGACCCCCTTAGTAATCTTGAGTTCGGGTTGTGCTAACTGAAGTGTTGCACGCTTATAAAATTGACGAGAACCCCGATTGGTACTCCCCTCTCGTTGATAAACGATATTGGCGAGTAACAAGCTATTTTGTATTGGCAGATCGTCAACTTCTAAAGTATAGAGAAGATCGATCGTTACAGGGCCAGCAGTAGGAGTCGTCGAATCGTCGAAAGTCCCGTAGTCGATTTTCAACGAGTTGTTTTGATTGTCTACACTCAAAGTTGGGCTGATAGTTCCATTCAGAAGGGTATGAAGCGAATCCATCGAACCATAAGATATCTTATTTAATGCAGGTATTCCACCAGGGCCGAGTACCATACCTATATCTAGATCGCTGACATTAAAAACCGGGAAAGGCAGTTCAGAAGTGAAACTTAAGTTTTCGATATCCGCAAAAGGCAGCGTATATTTGATGCGATAGGTGACCTCATCCCCCGCTTCCACAGCACCGTTTCCAGCGCCAACTGTACCATTAATCGCATAAACGCTGACCTCGTAGTCGGCATACGTACCACGGGGTAGAAGAAAAGCAACTCCATCCCCATCGGCTTCATCAAAACCCGTAGGAGTTAAAGTACCAACATCTAAAACATCACCCGTAATTGCGACAGAATTGCTGAGAAGGTCGCCGTTGTCAACGGATGGGTCGCCCGATGGGAAAGAGGTTGTAAAATCTTCTTGAACGATCGTGCGAAACGTTAGGGTTCCTGTTGTTGCGCCAAAAGTTCCGGTATAGCCACCACTGCTACCGATGCGACCTCCTAATAATTGAGCGTCACTTCCTGATGTGACTAACTGATTGGAAAGATCGAAAGTCACTGTCCTCGTATTGCCTAGGCTGTAGTTACTGGTATTGAAGCTACCAGCTATATTTGAATCATGTTCGTCAACGGTGAAAGTCGGAATGAAACTGGCATCAAAAAGTTGACCATCGGAAAAGGTATCGTTGATGATGACATCTTCAAAGGCAAAATAATCCGAAACGGCAAAATTCAAACTGTATTCGATGACATCCCCCGGACTGAACCCCTCAGCGTTATTATCTACGACGACCGAGTAGTTTTTCTGAATCCCAATCGCCATTTCAATAATGGTATTGTCAATATCGCCCTCATCTTCTGTGAGTCCCGTCAGAGTCGGGTCGCGAATATCAAGCGGATCCCATGACACCGCTGTCACAAAAGCATCGTTATCCGCGCGATCGTCATCGGCAGTGTCGGGATCGAGTGCGGGATTCCCATTTTCGTCCAAACGCCCGACTTCAACATCAAACCTGAAAAAGGCATCAGTCCCATTAGCACCGGTTACATTACCAAATTGAGCAGTTACAACACCTCCTGGAGCTCCGGGTGTTGTATATGAAGACCCTATAGCATTAGTAGAAACATCCCCCTTATATAAAATATCATCGGGTAAATGATCCTCCAGATTTAAAGTCTCGATTGTTTGTCCGGGTGCCACATCAACTAAGATGTTGTACCGTCCGCTAAAGTTTTCGCCTGTAATGATTTGATTGGAGTCAAATCCGTTGCTGAAAAATTTCCGAACCCTGAACAATTGCGGCTCTAAACTATCATTCGTCGCCGTATCATCAAAGATGGGATCGATGGGAAAAGGATCGAGCGTGGGATTCGCACCGTAACGAAATCCCCCCCGAGTGGCTACTGTCAATTTAGGATCGTGGGTGGAATCGTTTGGGTCTAGATAATCTGCATTCTCGCTAATTTTAACTTCTACTTCAAACTTCAACGGTTCTTGGTCGGGAGCGAAGCTATCTGTGAGTAAGGGAATGACATATAAAGTGTCGCCTGCCCCAATTCCGGGAGGAACCAAACTGGTTACGTCGATTGTGCCTGCATAGGGGTGATCGACAAACAAATTTCCCGAATCTTCATAGATAGCAGCATACTGGACATTTGGGTTGTAATCAATCAGGTGGACTCCATCAGTCCCGCCAGTATTGATCTCAGAGAAATCATCATCCGCAAGAGCTTTGACCCCAACAAACTCAAAACCATCATTTCCATCAACACCCGTCGTATCGAGGAATAGATCGATAAAAGGAGCGTAACCGATATTCCCAGGAGCAGATGTATTGCTAGGAGGGGAAGCGACGTTATCAAATGTCACAACAAACTTATGATTTTCGCCAATTAACCGCTTTTCGCGATCGGGGTTACTCCCATAAATATAATTCGGAAAAAAGTCAACGGTGGTTTCTGGAATTGGCTTGTTCGTGTCTTCACCAAGCACGACATAAACCTTACCATCACCACCGTTAGCGCCTGGAGCGCCAATTAAGAAATCATTCAGACCGTCGCCGTTGACATCTCCTGCATCGCTCACCGACAACCCAGTTAAATCGTCAACTCCAAGATCGTCAAGATCGACGGCAAAACCGTCATTGGGTTCTAAGGAGGAAAGATCGAGACTCGAACCGAAACCGTCTGTACGTCCATAAACGACATAAACTTGACCAGAATTATTCAGTCCGTTGGTATCTGCGTAAGGTTCTGCAATCAAGAAATCATCAATTCCGTCGCCGTTGATGTCTCCCGCAGCACTAATCGCTTCAAATTGGAAATCGTCGTTATTCAGACCATCGATATAAAAACCATTGGTACCATTACCATTAACGATATCGGGAATCGTTTGTAAGGGGTTGCTAAAACTGGGTTTGCCAAAAACAACATAAGTTCGTTGTGTAGAACTTCCTGAAGGTGCAGTCACACCAAAGTCATCGTAACTGTCTCCATTAATATCGCCTATACTACTGACCCTCGTACCCAAAAGTTCTCCTGGCGAGCCTGACGCACCCTCTAAAGCAAAACCATTGTTCCCGTCCAAAGTGTTCAGATCGAACGGACTTGTCAAAGCATCGCCAGAAACGATATAAGTTTTTCCCGCTCCAGAGTTAGCACCAACAGCACCAATTATGATGTCATCTTTATCATCTCCGTTAATATCTCCAGTCCCAACTGAAGCGCCTAACTGCGACCCCGAACTACTAGAATCATTTATTATCGCAACAGATACACCCAAAGGATTGCTCAGATCGACTAGCGGTGAAAAACTATTTTGACCAAAGACGACACGAACTTCTCCATTCCCCCCATTAGCACCAGGATCGCCAATAATGACATCATCTATGCCATCGCCATTAATATCGCCGCTACTAACTGACCATCCTAATAAGTTAGAGGAATTGCCATTAACAATTGTAAAGCCCGCCCCCGTTGGGATGTTGGTTACATCCGTCGCTAGGCTACCACTGGAATCGCCATAAATGACATAAGTTTTACCTCGAACGCCACCATCGGCAGTAGGATCGCCAACAATAATGTCGTCCAAACCATCGCCATTGATATCGCCAATACCGACTGATACGAATGACGGTAAGAGGGAATTCAGCGCAATAGTTTGAGGAGTAGAAGCATTTAAATCGGTATTGCCAAAAAAGACATAAAGTTCGCCTTGACCTCCATCGGCACCCGGCGCGCTATAGAGGAAGTCCTTGAGACCATCTCCATCAAAGTCGCCGTTACCTTTGACTATCCAGCCTAAGTTGGATAGAGGATCTGGATTCGTAATCACAAAAGGCTCGGATGCACCGTTCGCGCCGCTGATGGTCATCGTGGCGGTTTGAGCGACGCTACCCCCATGTCCATCGATAATGTTGTAGCTGTACTCGATTGTTTCCGACTCTCCTTCTGCCAAACTGCTGTAGGCAGAAGTATCGATGTTGAGGCTGTTGCCATAGAAGGTGACACCAGAGGCATTGCCACGGGTTAGGGTGAGACCGTCCACATTCAGTTCCGTGCCATTATCCATATCAGTTGCCCCATCAAGGAGATTGACGCTGAAATTGGCATCCTCTTCTGTGGTGGTAACTGTGACGGGTTCTGCTACTGTGGGTGCATCATTTACGCCGTTGATGGTAACCGTAGCAGTTCGAGTGCTTCTAATGATATCGCCCTTTCCTGGGCGAAATACG
>JAXHVQ010000234.1:0-4376 GCA_034189065.1 Cyanobacteriota bacterium | reverse complement strand
GTCTTCCCTGTACTGTGGGAATGAGTTTGGGGATTGGGTTGGAAGATGCCGATTGAGGAGGGTCGTATTTGGGGCTGCCGGGTCTTCCCTGTACTGTGGGAATGAGTTTGGGGATTGGGTTGGGGCTCTCGGCGGCGGCTTGCGCTCTGTCTTCGCGGGTGATGCCTTTGGGACGCAGCCCCGGACGGCGTGGCTGTTCTGCCGAGCGCTCCCCTTCGTTTTGTTGAGGGTAGGAGCGGCTGGGGGGAACGGCTTTTGTTTTGTATTGCTGAACTCGCTCCCTCATGGTCTTGATTGCGAAAACGCACTTCCACTCAGTTTATGACTTTTGACAGAGACAGGATATAAAGTTTTTTGAAGATCGCGATCGCCGTTAATTTTCCCACAAACGACGGCGGCGAGAACCCTTAAGCTGAGAATGAGTATCGCGCAGCAGCGAGGGAATATCCAAATTTTCGGGACAGCGAGGAAGACAGTCGCCGCAGTCGGTACAGCGATCGCCTCTGCGTCCGGGAAACCAATGTCCGGCGTTTTCAAACATCCCATAGCGGTATTGACCGAATTCCTTCATGTCGAAGGCGACGGCAAGATTGCGCAAGCGCAGCACTTCGGGAATGTTGATAGCTTCGGGACAGGGAAGGCACGCATAGCACTGACTGCACCGATCGCGTCCCAAAGTCTTCTCAAACCGTTCTTCGAGTCGCTGGAAAATTGCTCGTTCTTCTGAAGTTAACGGGCCGTCCTCGTCCGCACTTTCAAGGGGCAGATCCAGCTCCCCCGGAGAAGCCGGACCGACGCTAAGGGTTGTAATTCGGCGATCGGCGAGCAAAAATCGCGCGTTCAAGGCTAAGGGCGACAAGGGCTGACACAATTGTTCGAGGGTTGGGGGCGGGGTATACAGTTGTCCGCCTTTATCGGCTGGAGAAATAATAAATACGCCTAAATCTTTTTCGGCGGCGAGTTGTACGGCTGGGGCGTGGCGTTGGAAAAAATAGTAATAATGCAGGTTGACAAATTCAAACAAATCTGTGTTAATAGCCGCCAAAATTAATTCCAAAGGTCCGTGGGTGGAAAATCCGACGTGCTTAACCTTTCCAGCGGCGACAGCTTCGCGCGCGGCTTGCATACAACCATCGGGACGCAGTATCCAATCAAGGTGTTCTCTCGTATTGAGGCCGTGAATGGCAAGACAGTCGAGAAAGTCGAGGTTTAGGCGCGTCAAGGACTCTTCGATTTGCGATCGCATCGTTGCGGCATCGGGAACGGGGGGGAGTTTGGTTGTAATTTTTAGGCGATGGCGAGGAATAGAAAGCTCTCCCAGGGCTAAACCGACGTATTCTTCGCTTTTACCGTATCCCCTGGCGGTTTCGAGATGATTAATGCCCGAAGCAACAGCGCGTTCGATGGTCGCCCGGGCTGTCGCCGCAGAAGCCAAACAGCGCATGGTACCTAACGAAAATACCGAAAGGGAGAGATTGGTTTTCCCGAACCGTCGATAGCGCATTAATGAGTTCAGAGTTCAGAGTTATGGGTTATGAGTTATGGGTTATCAATTAATAATTAATTAGGTCTAATACCTCTTCGTAAAGGAAGAAAAGGACACGAGTCTTGATATCTCCTATGATTGCTATGAGTTGTCCGGGCGCGATCGTAGATTTTTCTCGATCTAAACCCTCTTTTTTTAAGGACACGGGTCTTGAGGTTCCCTCAAGACCGTGAGTTGTCCGTAAGAAGAGGTAATTATTCATTGTTCATTATTCATTATTCATTATGAATCGTAGGGACGTTTATGGTTTTAAGGCAACAGGCAGTAAGCAATGGACAGAAGTTAAAGTTTAATCCCAATGACTAATGACCAATAACTAATGACCAATGACTAATAACTAACTCGCAATAGAAGGTCGAATGCGATCGCCAATATCTTTGCGATAATAAATACCTTCAAACTCGATACAATCCATTCCTTGGTAGGCTTTTGCGATCGCGTCCTCAATTGTATCTCCAACTCCTGTCACGCCCAAAACCCGACCCCCATCGGTGATAACTTGTTGCTGTTGCTTCTTCGTTCCTGCGTGAAATACCGTCGCGCCCAACTCTTCGGCTTGTTGGAGGCCCGCGATCGCGTATCCTCGTTTATAAGCCCCTGGATAGCCGTCAGACGCAGCCACAACGCACGCCGCGCTACCGGAATGCCATTCTAAAGGGGGTAGTTCCGCCAAACGCTGTTCGACGCAAGCCAATAAAACTTGTTCGAGGGGCGTTTTCAACAACGGCAAAATCGCCTGAGTTTCGGGATCTCCGAAGCGACAATTAAACTCTAACACCTTCGGCACTCCTTCAGGAGAAATCATCAAACCCGCATAAATCACCCCTTGGTAATCAATGCCGCGTTTTTGTAGCGCCGTCACCACCGGCTGTAAAATCTCCCGTTCCACTTGTTGCAACAGGGAGTCATTCACCAAAGGAGTTGGTGCGTAGGAACCCATACCGCCGGTATTCGGTCCGGTATCCCCCTCACCAATTTGCTTGTGGTCTTGGGCGGGAATCAGGGGAACTACGGAGATACCGTCAGTGAGGGCTAAAATAGAAACCTCTTGTCCGGTCAAATACTCCTCAACCACCAGCTTGCGAAACCCCTCTTCCCAGAGGGCCGCGATCGCGTCTGTAGCCTCATCCACCGTCATCGCCACCGTCACCCCCTTTCCCGCCGCCAAACCGTCTGCCTTGATCGCCAGAGGCGCGCCTTGTCGTCGGACGTAAGCAAGGGCGGCATCGGCGCTCTCAAACACCTCCGCCCGCGCCGTTGCGATCCCCGCCTCCGCCATCAAATCCTTCGCCCAAGCCTTACTCGCTTCCAATTGCGCCCCCGCTTGAGTGGGTCCAAATACGGGAATGTACTGCCTTTTGAGATAATCCACTAACCCCGTAGCCAGGGGCAACTCCGGCCCAATGACGACCAAAGAAACGCCCTGAACGAGGGCAAGGCGAGCAATTCCCTCAAAGTCGCTAATACGCATGGGGATCGTCTGACACCGCTCCATCAAAGCCATACCGCCATTGCCCGGAATACAAATTGCCTGTTTTACTTTCGGCGATTGCAATAATTTCCAAGTTAAAGCGTGTTCGCGTCCCCCACTACCAATGACTAAAACTTTCATTCAGTTTTTCGCTCCAGAACACCACCAAAAGTGAATGAGCTCAGTGCTTCATTCTTCAACAAATGCGACTTATTATCTCACGAGATTTGCCAGGTGCATTGTTTGTACCTGCTTTAATTTACCGCAAAACCGTCCCGAAGCGTTGTCTTCCAACGTTCCTCCCTCGGATTCGCGCTAAAATAGGGCTAACTTATTCCCGAAGATCGAAATCGCCCTAGAGGAACGATGCACCTGACTTGGCTTGATAGCAATACTTGGTTGATTGAATTTGGCGGACGGCGAATTTTGGTCGATCCCTGGCTGGTGGGACGGCTAGTTTTTGGGAATTTACCTTGGCTCATTCAGGGCAAGCGACTGACTTCCTGTTCTCTTCCTGAAGCCATTGATGTTATTTTGCTTTCCCAAGGGCTGGAAGATCACGCCCATCCCCCCACCTTACAGCAATTGGACAAAACAATTCCGGTGGTTGCCTCGCCGAATGCGGCTAAAGTCGCACAACAGTTAAACTATCGTCAGGTAAAAAGTTTGGAGCATTTTGAGTCCATTGTTTTTAGCGATCGCCTCAAAATTCAGGCGCTTCCCGGTTTCCCAATGGGCCCTTTTGTGGTAGAAAATGGCTATTTCCTCGAGGATTTGGAACAAGGCCTTCGTCTCTACTACGAACCCCACGGCAATCCGCCTTCTGCACTTCAAGAAATCGGCTCTGTGGATATTGTAATTACGCCGCTTATTAGTCAAGAATTACCTTTATCGGTTTCCATTATTCGGGGAGGAGAAACGGCATTACAAGTTTGTCAATGGCTGCATCCCGAAGTCATTTTACCAACGGCTGGACAGGGGGGCAATATTGAATTTGAAGGGATGCTTGCCCCTTGGTTAAAAACGCGCGGCACGTTAGATGAGTTTCGCTTGCTTTTGGCAGAACGTCAGTTAAAAACTCGCGTTGTCGCGCCGAAAGTGGGAGAACGAATTGAGTTGAATTTGGAGAAGCAACGGGCGAATTAATAGTATACGCAGAAATGTGAAAACCGTAGGGACGTTTTATATAACGTCCCTACTTGGAAGATTATTCTATATCACATCTCTGTTAAGCACTTATACCAATTTAAGATGACGTTGCATAGATTGTCTTCCCCTAAATTCGCGATGAGTGTAATGGTGTGTTACGCTCCGCTAACACACCCTACTTGATTCTGTGCAGTAATGGTGTGTTACGCT
>JAXHVQ010000233.1:0-4403 GCA_034189065.1 Cyanobacteriota bacterium | reverse complement strand
TTAATTGTTTTTCTCACAGTATTCTCTGACCAATTTATCCAAGACGCTATTTCTTTTACGCTCCAACCTTGGTTATTTAATCGTAACACTTCTACTCTTTTAAGAGTCCTTTTTGGGGTTTCTGGATTCTGAGTTAATTCCAATAGTTCCTTTTCTTCGCTGTCGCTCAGACGATTTTTTAGTCGTGCTGGCATAAAATAACCCTCTTTTTTAACTTATTTTTTATTATACACTTATTTATGACCACATACTTAGTAAGCGATCTGTTCGTCGAGGGTTTGCTCGAGAGGGTTGTTTTTCATCCATCCAAAAGCTAAAGTTTTAAGCTTCAAGGCACTTCTAGTAGGCTAACTTGCGCCTTCTGTATTCTCCCATTCTCCTATTCTTCCCGAAGATAGCGATCGCACCACTGCAAAATTTCCCACAAAACGTGACCGACATTCTTCCGTCCGCGATAGCTATGATCCTCGTAGGGCAATTGAACCCAGCGCGCTGTTCCTCCCAACCCTTTAAGCGCCTCAAACAAGCGCTCGCTTTGAATGGGATAGGTCCCAATATTGCTGTCATCGGTGCCGTGAACGAGCAATAAGGGTTCGTCGATGCGGTTGGCGTAGGTAAAGGGAGACATTTCGATATACGTCTGGCGCGCTTCCCAGAAATCTCGCTGTTCTCCTTGGAACCCAAAGGGCGTTAGCGTGCGATTATAAGCGCCGCTGGTGGCAATTCCCGCGCGAAACAAATCGCTGTGGGCTAACAAATTAGCCGTAGTAAATGCGCCGTAAGAATGGCCGCCAATAGCCAATCTTTTGGGATCGATAACGCCGCGTCGCGCCACCTCCTTTACCGCTGCTTCTGCACCCATTACCAACTGTTGGACATAGGTATCGTTGGGTTCTTTCTCCCCCTCCCCCACAATGGGCAATGCAGGATCGTCCACAACAGCATACCCTTGCAACAACAAAAATAAAACCGAAAATCCAGCAGGACGACTAAACGTATTTTGCGCCGTATCGATTTGACTGGCGGTAGCAACGTCCTTAAACTCTTGGGGATAGACCCAAAATAAAGCTGGAAGGGGTCCATCGCGATCGCGATCGTAACCCGGAGGCAGGTATAGCGTTGCCGAAAGGGGCAACCCATCGGCTCGTTCGTACTGAATAATTTCCTTGCGCACCTGCTCGAATAGGGGTGCGGGATCCTCATAATCCGTCAGTTGGATGCGTTCTTGGGAGTTTGCGATCGCCGCCTTAGATAAATCCCGCGCCTGCAAAAAATAGTTCGGCGGTTCGCTTTGGGACTCCCGGCGCGTGACAAACTCGACCGCGCGATCGTCGAGAATCGTTGCAATCCTTTCGTAGTAAGGATCCCGCGCTTGCCACAAACGCTCCGTTTCCCCCGTCATTAAATTTCTGCGCTCCAAAAAAGGATAGACCCCTTCTTCTGAAGCTCCTCGTCCTTCAAAATAAATCGACTCCCCATCCGGTGCAAAACGCAACACCCTTTCGCCGTACTCTCCCAGGGTTGTCAGCGGACGGCCGGGATCGCTGTATCGGTCTTGATAGTTGCGTTCGACCAGCAATTGCGGCTCAAATGAGGTTTCTTGGGGATTAATTCGCCAGAGACGCTGGAGGCGATTATCGTACCACCATTCCCACACCAAAGCCACATCATCGCGTCCCCAAAGTACCTCGTCGAAGCGATACTGGGACTGCCACAGAAGTTGGGGTTCCTCGGAAAATGGTGCGTTCAACTCAAAAAGCGCATCGCGTTTGTCCGCTGCGCGTCCCGCATCGCCGCCATCGAGCGCTTCTATCCAGCATAACGTCGCCGCGCGATCGCCTCGCCAAGAGACCCACCGCCGTCCCGCGCGAGTCGAACCGAATTGGATGGGGATATTGTCGGCGAGGGGGAGATCGGCAACATCATAGACGGGTTGACCTGCGCGATCGTACACTTGGACGTTTCGGGGGAAACGGGAGACGGGTACTTGATAGGAAAAGGGGCGATGAAGGGTTTCGAGGAGGATATACTCTCCGTCGGGAGAGGGTGTCACTTCATCGACTAACTGGGGCGAAAAAAGCGGCTTGCGATCGCCTTCGAGGGAAATTTGCTCGACGCTGGAGGTGAGGTAATACTCAAATAGTGCTTCGTCGTGGGGATTTTTCAGCAAGTTTGTATAGGTGCGCGCTGGCGCTGTGCGACCTAAGTTTTCCTCCACCAACGGTCCGCTGGCTAAGGGCGCTTCTGGCGGCAGCGCGAGGTTAGAGGGAGCCAATTTGCACAGTAACCCCTCATTGTCGGGCAACCACTGACAGGGAGCGCCGTAGGTGGCATTTAAAATCGGCTCGGTGAGGCGGCGCGTTTCTCCTGACGGCAAATCTAGAACCCACAATGCTAAACCCGTTTCTTGGGTGATGGTAAACGCCAAGCGATCGCCAGAAGGAGACCATTTAAAAAACCCCAACCGCGCATCTTTGGGGAGATTGGGGGTTGTAGGTTTAGCGAGAGATTCGAGGGAGCGATACTCCAGTTGGCCGAAGGTGTAGTGGTTGGCAGGCGTGCGAGTTTGGGGGTTGATTTGCAGTCCCGCGATCGCGATTTTGGGTGCGGCGAGTTCCTCAACGGGAACTAGGGGAGGACGTTTGACAGAAACGAACCACTTTTGATTGGGCGAGATTGTCACCGCTGGGGGAAGTGGAGCGTCTAAAATGCGATCGATTGATGCTGGCGGCGATTGCCAAGTTCCTAAAGCGTCTTTGGGGGACATTACGATAGTCAGCGACAGCGCGAGTAGAACCAGAATACACCAGCGAAGGGGCAAACGAAGGGCCATACAAAGTAGCTACGGCAAGGATAGCCATTGCGATAAGTTGTCATTGCTTCAATGCCCCTGATGTAGTAGATTCTGTTAAACTTCTCATCGAGTGGAGAAGTCGAAATTTTGACTTTTATTGTAGCGTTCGCGCGCGCAGTTGGTTCGTTTTCTTTGATACAAACCTCTACTCCTGCACTCCAACCGATCGATCTTTTGTTAAAAAATGTGAATTCATTCGGACAAAAAGGGCTTATTCGTGCATTGAACTCAGATCGCAGAAAGTCAAAGTCTTACAGTTGAAGTCGAGGGCGAATCCTCTTAAAGGGGTAAGGCGATCGCGTCAAAATGCTGAATTTCTAATCTGATTTGAATTTTTTACCTTGTGGGAGATAAGTGAGATGAATTCCACCGCAAAAGCACTACTAATTAGGATAACCATCTGGATTGCAGCCGAAATTTTGCTAAACTTCCTCGGACTCGATAACTTGGCTGATTATAGCGAATTTGTTTTTGAGAAAGATATTATTGTTTTGAAGGCTTAGGCGATCGCGGCATAAAACCAACTGACACTTGGTATCGATTCTATCATCCACGGCAGGAGGCGCGATCGCCCTCGGCAAGTTTAGAATTGAATAAAAGAGGGCAAATTAAGTCGCGTTTCACTTTTCAATTCCGTCGCAAAGGTCGCGATCGCTATCTTTTTTGGGCTTATTCTTCAGGTAAATTTTCACCTTCTCGCAAGCCTGATTCATTAACGTATTCAGTCCTTCCTTTGACTGACGTTCCCAGTCATCCCGCTTCAACTTCCACAAAATTGGGGCTTTGTTTTCACGGCTAATCGCAAGTCTCTTGCTATCGGGGCTAAACTTTATCTGTTTGATGGGGTCGTTGAAGTCAAGACGGGCAAGTTCTTGACCATCGCGATTCCAGAGTTGGATCGCTCTGTTGTAATTGACAGTAGCAATTAACTGGCTGTCAGGACTGAACTCTACACCAGAGGTATCGGCGAGTCTGACTTCTTGGAGTGCCTTCGGTTTGTCTTCTGCAAGTGTCCAAAATTTAACCGTATTGTCCTTAAAATCAAAGGTTGTTATCAGCTTATTGTCAGGGCTGAATTTGAGATCATCAATCTTCTCGCCGGTAGGAAAACTTGCGAGTTCCTTCCCATCACGAGACCAGAGCTTAACAGTTGGGCGATCTGAACTTCCACGATTGTTCTCTTGATTAATTGAATTTCTACGATCGGTCTTCTCATTATCCAAATCTTGACTAAGAGTAACAATAAACTTCCCGTTATCGCTGAAACTGGCATCATTAAATGTTTCGTTAGAAAGCAAACGTTGAATTGGTTTGCCCTCTACACTCCAGAGTTGAACTGTTTGATTTTCTTCTTCTCTACGCTCAGTAACAATAAACTTCCCGTTATCGCTGAAACTGGCATCATTAAATGTTTCGTTAGAAAGCAAACGTTGAATTTGTTTGCCTTCTATACTCCAGAGTTGAACTGTTTGATTTTCTTCTTCTCTACGCTCAGTAACAATAAACTTCCCGTTATCGCTGAAACTGGCATCATTAAATGTTTCCTGAG
>JAXHVQ010000232.1:0-4559 GCA_034189065.1 Cyanobacteriota bacterium | reverse complement strand
ATTTCTGCTATACTGACAATCATGCTGCGTCCCAACAGCGGAAGCTTACAAACTAGCTCAATAGGTTAGAGCGTTTCCCTGATACGGAAAAGGAGCGGGTTCGATTCCCGCGCACCATCAGCTTCCCAAACTTACGCGGCATTTTAACGCTTCAGCCAAGTTGAATCGCGGGAAAGGATTGAGGAAAAGCGCGATCGCAACTCCAGGTATAATAGTAAAGTGCGTTGACCCCAACGTAACGTACTTTTAGCGCTATATTTTGGTATGGCTGCGAAAACAATGACCCTTAGCCAAAATTACTCCTATCTTTCCCCAGAAGCTTACTTAGACGCTGAAAAAGATAGCCCCCAAAAG
Source organism: Cyanobacteriota bacterium (assembly GCA_034189065.1). Classification (GTDB taxonomy): domain Bacteria; phylum Cyanobacteriota; class Cyanobacteriia; order Cyanobacteriales; family Spirulinaceae; genus FACHB-1406. The sequence continues at coordinate 4,205 of JAXHVQ010000232.1, read as the reverse complement.
CACGAATACATTCAAGGGCGAATCTATGCAATGGCAGGAGCAAGCGATGCTCATGTTACGATTACGGCTAATCTAGTTGCTTTACTGAGAAATCATATTCGGGGGACGGGCTGCCGCGTTTATGTTACAGATATGAAAGCTAGAATTGAACAGCTCAATATCTTTTACTATCCCGATGTTATGGTAACTTGTGACGAACGAGATCGAAACTTGGATTATTACAAGCGCTATCCGTGCTTGATTATTGAAGTTCTCTCTGATGGAACAGAAGCCTTCGACCGAGGTGATAAATTCGCGGATTACAGCGAACTCGAAACGTTGAAAGAATATGTTTTAATTAATCAAAAGCGGATGCGAGCCGAGCGGTTTTGTCGGGACGCAGAAGGACAATGGGTTCTGTATCGTTACAAGGAGGGCGATGAATTGAAGTTGGATAGCGTTGATTTTCGTTGTTCGATGGCAGCAGTCTATGAAGACGTTTTATTGGCTTTGAAGTAAGGAAGGCATACAAGAATTTTAGAAGGTTTTTCACAAAATAGATAATCCCGTTTGAAACTTGTCTCCATGAACGATATCTACGGAAATCAAGACCCCAGAAACATTCCCAATTATACCATTGGTGACGCAGCTCGCTATCTTAAAATTCCCCGAGCGACAATTCGTGCCTGGATAGTCGGACGAGAATATCTCGTCGTTGATGGGACGAAAAATTTCCCTCCTCTTATCGAGACATTACCCACAAAACCTCGGCTTTTATCGTTAAGAAATTAGCAACAGTTAAGTTATTGGCCCGTCAAAGATTGTACCCACTGGAAATCGCGATCGCGCAACGGCGGACTGGGTTGTTGAGAATAGGCGATCGCGAAATCTAACGCCGCTTCCCGATAAACTTGCCTCAGTATTTCCGAAAGATCTATCGCCGGTTCCCTATCTCCGGGTTGCAAGGGGAGTAAAAATTGAGGAATTGAGTCGCGTAAATTAAACGGATACAGTTCTGCTTCAGGACGCAAATTGGCTCGACTGACTAAAATCCGATAGTCCGATTGAATCGCTTTTTCCATTGGCATTAATTTACCCCTTCTTAACAGATCGATTTCAACCCAATGCGTTGCGCTATCTAAAACCTTTTGTCGCTTGTTTAAATACTTCTCTCGACCTTCTCCAGCCCGTTTATTTTTGGGCGAAATGATTTCGACAACCGTTACCACTCGTCCCGTCTTAACTTCGCGAATTTCCAAATAGCGTTCGGATATCTCTTCTGTCAGAGAAACAGTGACTCGAATAGGTTTACTTAATACCCTTGTTGTTAAAGGCGCGCGCGTTTCTGCATCTGGTTTTGACTGAAAAACAGAAGTATCGGGAATTCCAACTAAAAGAGAATCCAAGTAAACCCGCTTTTCGATCGCCGCGCGATACTTAGGGGTAAGAGAAGGATTTAGCGATCGCCCCAACTGAACAATGAGCCAAGAATGAACTTCCGGCCACAGATCGGGATTTTCTAAATAGGGGTTCATCCCCGGAAAACTTGGTTCCATAACACTTTAATTTTAATAAACCACAAATCGATCTAAAATAACAGAGTATCGACAAAAATATCCTCCCAAGTCATGCCGCGATCGCTAATCGTTCGTGCCGATTGTATCGCCCAAATCAAATCCTGCCTGTTGCGCAACGGCTTCCCCAGTCAAAAAATTCTCGCCGAAAATTTAGGACTCTCCCAGTCTACGGTAAGTAACTTTCTCAACGGCCGACCCGTCGATTTTATCAATTTCCAAGAGTTGTGCGTCGCATTGGGGCAGGAATGGCGCGAAATTGCTTCCCTGGAGGATAACACCAGCATTACAGAACCTTCCATCTCAACCCCTCAATCTTCCCCCGCTCTAGAAATTCCCGAAGGACAAGTTTGCCTCTCCTCTCCTTTTTACATTAACCGTCCGCCCATCGAACAGCGCTGCTATGAAACCATTATCCAACCCGGAGCGCTCGTTCGCATTTCTGCACCCCGACAATTTGGAAAAACCTCTCTAATGGCGCGCATTCTTCACCACGCCCAATGTCAGGGAACGCGCGCCGTTACCCTCAGCTTGCAGTTGGCAGAACGACGCGTTTTCGAGAGTTCCAATTTGTTCCTTCAGTGGTTTTGCGCCAGCGTTAGTCAGGAGTTGGATTTAGTTGATGCCCAACAGTTGACAAAGTACGCTCAATTGGCTCAAATTATTGGGGATAATCAAAGTTGTAAGGCTTATTTCGAGCAATATTTATTACCGGCTTTGAAAGTCCCTTTGACGTTGGGAGTCGATGATATCGATCGCGTCTTTGATTATCCCGAAATTGCGGAGGATTTCTTGGGATTGTTGCGTTCTTTGCACGAAGAGGCTAAGCGTCGCGAAATTTGGAAGAATTTACGCTTAGTTATCGCTCATTCTACGGAAGTATATATTCCCTTGGATGTTAATAAGTCGCCCTTTAATGTGGGGTTGCCTGTAAAATTGTCTGAATTTGAGACCCAACACATTCAACAATTGGCACAGCGTCATGGTTTAGGCAACTGCCAACTGCTGCAACATTGGGTGGGAGGGCATCCTTATTTATTGCGGTTGGGAATGTATCATCTAGCTTGTGGAGATTTGAGTTTAGAAAAGTGGGCGGAAGAGATAAGTTACGATGCTGGAGTGTATGGCGATCGCTTGCGCCGCTATTGGTGGAATTTGGAACGGGAGGCGGGGTTAATTGAGGCGATGAGAAAAGTAGCGATCGCGTCGGAACCCGTGCTATTGCCTTCTCTCCAAGCTGTTAAATTATATAGTCTGGGCCTCGTCGAGTTTGAAGGGAGTTTATGTCAGCCCCGATGTCGCCTATTTCAAGATTATTTTCGCGATCGCTGTCATTCAAAATGAATAATGAATAATGAATAATGAATCGCATCTCTGTTATCGGGACATCGGGATCGGGCAAAACAACTTTGGCGCGGCAAATTGCCCATCGCCTTGACATTCCTCACATCGAATTGGATGCTTTACATTGGGAACCCAATTGGATAGAAGCACCAGACGAAATTTTTCGCGATCGCGTCGCGGGTTCCCTCAATTGCGATCGCTGGGTTGTCGATGGCAACTACAGTCAAGTCCGCGATTTAGTGTGGGACAAAGCCGATACTATTATTTGGCTAAACTATTCCTTACCCGTTATTATGAAGCAACTTTGGAAGCGAACTTGGCAGCGCGCCTCAACCCGTCAAGAACTTTGGAATGGCAACCGCGAAACTTGGAAACAATCTTTCTTCAGTCGCGATTCTATCCTGTTATGGGCGCTGCGAACCTATGGAATGAGGCGCAGAGAATATCCTCTCCTTCTTCGTCAACCCGAATACGCGCATCTCCAAGTTGTAGAGTTGCATTCTCCCAAGGAAACTTGTGATTGGATTCTTGGCTTGCCCGAGCGGTGATTCGTAATTCGTAATTCGCAATTTGCAATTTTGAATTTTACCTGAATTCTCCCCTTGATATATGGGCGGGGAAACCCCGCCCCTACTGAATTCTGCCCCCAAACCGGGGTTTTACAATTCAAAGGAAAATGCTATATCTATTGCAGTTTGGTCTAAATTATCAACTTTCAACATGGATTACCGGGACGCAGGCGTAGATATTGCCGCAGGAAAAGCCTTTGTCGATCGCATCGGAGACAGCGTGAAAAGTACGTATCGTCCCGGCGTATTAGGCGCGCTGGGGGGGTTTGGCGGCTGTTTTCAGGTGCCGTCGGGATACGATGAACCGGTTTTGGTTTCGGCGACGGACGGGGTGGGGACGAAGTTGAAAATTGCGCGATCGCTCAATCGTCACGATACAGTGGGAATCGACTTGGTGGCAATGTGCGTCAACGATGTCCTCACGGTTGGCGCGGAACCGTTATTTTTCCTCGACTATTTGGCGACGGGACACCTGGAACCCGAACCCCTATCTCAGGTGGTGGCGGGAATTGCGGAAGGATGTCGCCAAAGCGGATGCGCGCTGTTGGGTGGAGAAACGGCGGAAATGCCGGGGTTCTATCCGGGAGGGGAGTACGATTTGGCGGGGTTTTGCGTGGGAATTGTGGAAAAGCGCCATTTGCTCGACGGTTCGCGGGTGGAAGTGGGGGATGTTATTGTGGGGTTGGCGAGTGGCGGGTTGCACAGCAATGGGTTTAGTTTGGCGCGCAAGATTGTTGAA
>JAXHVQ010000231.1:0-4599 GCA_034189065.1 Cyanobacteriota bacterium | reverse complement strand
GGCGTAATTATCCGTCAAATAGCGATTGAGATTCGTTTATTGTAAAATCTTTGTTGTAGCTGGCTTTCAGCTTTATTTTCGGATTCTGAGTTTTAACATTTATTTATGCCCACCTACTTACACTGCCTTGGTGCCTTACATATCCGCCCAACCCTAACCGATTAAACGTGAAATCAAAAAAAATCTCCTTTCAATCCTTCGCTTCCCTAGAAATGGTTCGTTGGTGGATTGTTGGCTTATTTTTCACCGGAGTCAATATTCCCATTTTGTGGGTTTTATTTGATGTCCTGGGGTTAAAATTGTGGGTTGCCACCTTTCTCGCCTCGGAAGTGGGAACGCTGCTGCGCTTTTTGGTCAACGACCGTTGGGTGTTCGGACACCTGCGTCCCACATGGCAGCGTCTATGGCAATACCACCTCGCGATCGCCAGCAGCTTCGTTATCTGGTATTCTGCGGCTAACCTCCTCCCTCGCTGGGGCGTGCACTACCTCCTTGCCTCCGTATTAGCGACCTGCTGTTCGGTTGGCTGGAGTATGGCGACGAATTTCCTCTGGATTTGGCGCAAGAAGAATCATTCCAGTAATCAGTAAACAGTAAACAGTGACCAATTACCAGTAATCATCCTAAATCCTCTCCCCGTCCCCCCGTCCCCCCGTCACCCCGTCACCCATAACTCTGAACTCTGAACTCTGAACTCCGAACCCATCCCCCCCCTGCCAAAGTACCGAAGTGCAAGCTAGGATCGAAGGTGGAGTAAACTAGCGACTGAATTCTAGAATTGATTGTGACCACTATTGCTCAATTTCACTATACCGACGAACAAATTCGGGCTTGGCTGCGCGGATTGCTAACCATTGCTTGGGCTGACGGACACTTTGACCCAGAAGAGCAAGATTTAATCGCCCAACTCACCCAAGACGAATTAATCCCGTCTACCGACTTAGGCGACCTCGAAACGATTAACCCTTCTGATTTAGCCGCCGCGTTGGGCAGCGACAAGGATACCGCAGAAAACTTCCTGAGAACAGCCGTGATGATGGCTTTGGCTAACGGCGTTTATTCTAAGGAAGAGTCTGTGGTTGTCAATGAGTTTGCCGATGCTTTGGGGTTGGAACTCGAAGCCCTCAAAGCGTTGGAAGAAACTCTGTACGACCCCGATATCCACGAGTTATCGACTTCCGAACCCCCAGACCCCCAGAATGCTTTGAGTCCCCCTCAGTCTCGTCGGGACGCTTTGGAACCGGTTCGCCATTGGTTAGATGGCATGGAGGTTCAAGACCCGCGCGTGGCGCGATTTATGTGTAAAATGATTCCCGCTCAATGTCCTTTTGAGCGGGATATTAAACTGTTTGGACGCAAAATTGTTCATATTCCGCCCATGTGTAAGCTCAACCCTTTATACGAACAGTTGGTGGGGTTGCGCTTCCGTTCTCTGTCTTATTTGGCCGACGAGTGCGGGGAGGATGTGTCTCCCTATTGCTAAGGAATAATTCGGGGTGCTATTAATAAAGATTGGGCAGATGCGATCGCAGCTTAAATAATGCAGTTCATCGATAGGGCAAAAATTGAAGTCATAGCGGGAAAGGGCGGGGACGGCATCGTCGCTTTTCGGCGCGAGAAATACGTTCCCGCAGGCGGTCCGGCAGGGGGCAACGGCGGGGCGGGAGGTTCGGTGATATTTGAGGCGACGGAGGGGTTGCAGACGCTTTTGGATTTTCGCTACCAACGCCAATTTAAGGCTGACAATGGGAAGCGAGGGGGACCGAATAATTGTACCGGGGCAGCGGGCGGCGATCGCCTCGTTCAAGTCCCCTGCGGTACGATGATTTACGATGCCGATACCGACGAACTTTTGGGCGATTTGGTTATAGCGGGCGAACAGGTGTGCGTGGCGAAGGGGGGCAAAGGGGGATTGGGAAATAAGCATTTTTTGAGCAACCGCAATCGGGCTCCCGAACGCGCCCTTCCGGGATTGCCGGGGGAGGAACGCTGTTTGCGCCTGGAGTTGAAGTTAATTGCGGAGGTGGGCATTATTGGACTGCCCAATGCGGGAAAGTCTACGTTAATTGCGGCGCTGTCTTCGGCGCGTCCCAAAATTGCCGATTATCCTTTTACCACTCTCGTTCCCAATTTGGGAGTTGTGCGCAAACCGACGGGGGATGGAACGGTATTTGCCGATATTCCGGGGTTAATTGAAGGGGCGCATCACGGCGTGGGGTTGGGTTACGATTTTTTGCGGCATATCGAGCGGACTCGTTTGTTGCTCCACGTGGTAGATTTGATGGCAGAAGATGCGATCGCGGATTATCTCATTATTCAACGGGAACTCGCCGCCTACGGACGCGGACTCGACAGTCGTCCTCAAATTATTGCCCTCAATAAAATTGATGCAGCAGACCCAGAACAAGTGCAATTTGTCAAGCATGAAATTGCAATTCGGACAACCCATCCCATTTTTGAAATTTCTGCCGTGACTCGTTTAGGACTCGATGCGCTACTGCAAAAGATTTGGGAGACGTTATAAGCTTTTTTGGACTTGGAACATAGAACTTAAATTTCTTTCATATTACATCCGCACGAACTAACCTCATAGATTTTGTTTGATATTAGCAAACTATCTTGCTTATGAAAATGCGGAGCTATTTTTGCGCTATTGCTTAACTGTTTACTGGTAACTGCTTACTGGTAACTGTTTACTGGTAACGCGATCGCAAACTCAGTTCCTTGTCCGAGTTCGGAACGGCATAAAAGTTCGCCGCCGTGTTGTTCTACAATAATTTGGTAGCTCGATGCCAATCCCAAACCCGTCCCCTTGCCGACGGGTTTAGTTGTGAAAAATGGGTCAAATAGTTGAGATTGAATCTCTTGAGGAATTCCAATTCCATTATCCACAATCCGAATTTTGACTCCCGATGGAAACACCTTATTTCTTTTCAATGGTTTGTCTCCTTCAAAACAAGTGCCTTCTCGAATCATCTCAGTCCGAATCGTCAGGGTGGGATTGAGAAACGTTTCCCGCTCCATTTTTTCAATTAAAGCATCGATCGCGTTATTGAAGAGATTGAGAAAAACCTGATTAAGTTGGGCGGGGTAACAGGAAATCTCAGGAATCTCCTTGTCATATTCCTTGACAACGGTAATCCCCGATTGACCGGGTTTAGCGCCAAAGCGATGTTGTACAATTAACAGAGTATCATCTAGACTTTTGTGGAGATCGGCTTCCTTGAATTCAGATTCATCGAGGCGAGAAAACGAACGAAGGGACACAACTACCGTGCGGATGCGGTCGGCACCGAGTCGCATTGAATGTAAAAGATGAGGCCAATCTTGTCCCACGAATTCGATATCTATTGCTTCCAGTTCCTCTTGAATTTCTAAGGGCGGGTGAGGATAATACTGTTGATAAAGAGAAATTAGTTTGAGGACATCTTGCATATAATCTCGCGCGGGAGTCAAATTGCCATAAATAAAGCTAATGGGGTTATTGATTTCGTGAGCGATCCCGGCAACCATTTGACCGAGGCTAGACATTTTCTCGCTATGAATAAGTTGACTTTGAATTTGTTGCAGTTTGTGGAGCGTCTTTTCAAGTGTAAAAGCTTGGTTTCTCGCCCGAACTTCCGAGTTTTGTAGTTCGGCGTGTTGGTGTTTGAGGATGCCGTCAGCGCGTCGGACAATAGAGAAGAGAATAATATAGAGAACGGCTAAAACGATCGCGATCGCAAAAACCACATTCCTCTGCGTCTGTTTCAATTGTTGCAAAAACGGCGTAACATCGCTGTAAAGTTCAAAAACGAGGATAACGTCGCCCCCCGTTCCTCCTTCGTGCAGAGGAATATAACTCGAAATGAGGTCGCGATTGTTAAGAGTCCGGTTAACGGCTTTAAACGTATCGCGATGGTCCAGTTGAGTAATAACTTTTCCCGATCGCGCTGCGAGATACCCCCCACTCTGAGTTTGCGCGCCAATTTGCTCTAAATCGGTCGAGAAGAGGGTTCGTCCGTGCAAATCGAAAATTTTGACCTTCGCAATGGATAAGCCCTGTATTTGCGCCTCAACAGCCTCATTGAGCCGCGCCGTTTGCCAACTCGTCCTCAATTCAGCGTTGGTTAACTCAGAGGCAGAGGTGAGAAATGGCTCAAATTCTCGCTGGAGGGAGTTCGCCATTAAGTGCGTTATCGTCACATTTTGCCGTTCTTCGAGGCGAACGAGCTCTTTGGTTGCTTGTTGGCGATACAATACCCCTAAAATAGCCGTGGTTGCGGTAAAAGCCATTAAACTCGCAATGGAAAAGTAGCGCAATAGCTCGAACATTTAACCCTTCCTCCTCTTGCCCACTGGCAGCGATCGGTGAAAATTGCTCTGCTAGACGCACTCTCTTTAGTCTTCCCAAACTTGAGGCTCGTCTCACTATTTCGTTGGGAACGGGGGAGCGGGGGAGAGCGGGGGAACGGGGGAGCGGGAGAGCGGGAGATGGGGTGACAGGAAACCGTGAAATTAAAGTAGGGACACGGCATTAGGCAGATTCAAAGTTCAAAAGAATAACCCAACAAAGCGCCGTGTCCCCGCACATTGGACAATCCAAACGACAAATGACCA
>JAXHVQ010000230.1:0-4629 GCA_034189065.1 Cyanobacteriota bacterium | reverse complement strand
CGTTTTTATTTGATTTGTAAAATCTTGACTTCGGGATTCAGAATGGAAGAATAGAAGAATTCAAGGGAGGAGCGAGGAGTTACTAAAAGTAGGGAATATTCTTATCTGTTTATATTTCATTCGTAAACGCTATACCAATTTAATATGACGTTGCATAGATTGTCTTCCCCTAAATTCGCAATGAGTGTAACGGTGCACCTGCGCTCCGCTAACACACCCTACTTGATTCTGTACAGCTTCATGTCAATCTGGTATAACAGCAGAATGATAGAGCGGTTAAACTAAATCTTCGCGCGATCGCGTCGCAAATCGACTCTCAAATTCTGGAAATATTTTCTTCGCTTTTGTTGTATCGAGAACAGAAAACAGCACCTTTTTAAATCTTCCCCAAAATAAGCCGTTGGGAAGTAAGTAGTCGGCAAACATTTGAGAGACAACTGAAGGATCGTTCCTAAACACGCCGCATCCCCAAGCGCCTAAAACGAGCGCGTCGCAACCATTGTAAGCTGCTAAACTGAGAACTTTCCCGCCGCGATCGCGTAAAATGTCGGGAATCTGACTCATTTTTTGGGGTCTATGTTGTAGAACCGAACCGATATTAGGCGCTGGACTGGTTATAAAGTCAACGCAATACGGCTCTTTTAATAAGATTCCCTCATCGGTTTTAAAAACTGGGCAACTGGGCGAGTAAATAATATGGTTAGAGTAAAAAACCGAACGATGAGAACGGTGAAATTCGTAATATTGAGGACATTTTAATAAGCTTTTATATAAAGCGGAACTGCGAGCTAAGCTTTCTTCTTGAGCTTGCGCGCCTTTGAGAAATCCACCGCCAGGATTTTTCGCAGAGGCAAAGTTAAGAACGCCGATTTTCTGGAATTTTTGCGATCGCGCTATCCGTTCCGCTCCCATCAATGTCGTTTCGTTATTCGCTTCAAATTCCGTATTTTCAAAGGGACGCTCTCGATTAATAATATCTTCTCGAATTTGCGAAAGTGTATCGGGTGTATAAAGTTGACTTTGCTCCAAACAAGAGCGCAATTCTCGTTCGATGCTGACGGTTTCGCCGGTTGGTAAGTCGTAAAAGCCAGCTTTGAGAATCTGAAGCGTATTTTGTGCGATCGCGACTCTTTTCATTCTTGAAATCCTAACATAAATTAATAATTTTTACCATTAAGGTATTGTCGATCCCTTGCATAAAATTATGCCTCCCACAATCCTACACCAATTAGGAGTTTGCTTTTTAAAAAAATGTATTTTTAACTCAAGTTAACATTCAAGTCTCTGGCTATTTTCAAGTAAGCTTGGTAAGTCGGCTCGCCAAAGCAAACAAATAGTAACCTTTCCCAATCATCGTGCTTTTTTACGAATTCGAGGACAGACGCGATCGCCACCCTCGTTGCCTCCCCAACCGGGTAGCCATAAACGCCGCAACTAATCGCCGGAAATGCAATAGTTTTGACATTATTTTCCATAGCTAATTCCAAACTCGAGCGATAACAAGAAGCCAATAACTCTGCCTCTTGTTTTCCTCCACCCTGCCAAACCGGACCGACGGTATGAATCACATATTTTGCAGATAAGCCGTACCCCTTAGTCATCTTGGCTTGTCCCGTTTGACATCCCCCCAACATCCGACATTCTTCGAGTAACTTGTGTCCCGCTGCACGATGAATTGCCCCATCTACGCCACCACCACCTAATAAAGACTCATTAGCGGCATTGACAATAGCATCAACTACCAGAGTTGTAATATCGCCTTGAACGATCTCAATTTCTGCTTTCATTAGGAATGTATAATTTTTAATTTTATGCTTTCTAAATTAAAGTAACACAAAGCAAATGGCGAGACTCAAACTCGTAAAAAGGCTTTACAAGAGCCTCCTGTTACCAATTACACCACATCTGCACGTAATGGGAATAGTAGGACTCGAACCTACAACCAACCGGTTAAAAGCCGGTTGCTCTGCCATTGAGCTACATTCCCCTAAAACACACGGCAGGAATTGAACCTCCATCAGGACGGACTAAATCCTGATGTTGACCGATTGCACCATATCTGAATCTTCTTTGACAACACTGGAAATTGCGCCCAATTGTGTGCTAAACTAAAAGTCTGAGGAAATTTTTATGAAACTCATCCTGACGGCTCCCAATTCAAAACTATTCGCTGCTTTCCAAGAATCTTTTTTTTACCTTCCCAATATCGAAATTGCGAACGTCCGCTTCGAGGATTTGCTCGAATACGACTGTTTAGTGAGTCCGGGGAATTCCTTCGGCATGATGGATGGCGGTATCGATGCAGCTATTGTTCGCTTTTTTGGTTCTTCTTTGATGATTAAAGTTCAGCAACGCATTTTGGAAGAATATCTAGGCGAACAATCCGTTGGCACATCATTAATTGTCGAAACGCAGCATCCCCAACACCCTTTTCTTGCTCACACTCCCACCATGCGAGTCCCGATGTCCGTTGTGGGAACTGACATTCCCTACGTCGCAATGTGGGCAATGTTGTTAACTCTTCGGCGGTACAATCGACAAGCTCAACGGAAAATTGAGAGTGTTGTTTGTCCGGGTTTGGGAACTGGTATTGGGAGAGTTCCCTACCGCGAAGCTGCAAGGCAAATGGCCTTAGCTTACGACAATTTTGTGTATCCTCCTAAATCTCTCAACTGTTTTGTTGCCGCCGAACGGCAATTGCAAATTTGGGAGGGAGGCGAGTCTAACTCTTCTTCGGGTGCAGACGACAGGATTTGAACCTACTTGGGAAGCTGTACGAGAACTTCACGTCGCCCGTTACAGTCGCGCCTACGTTTTTAATATTGTAGAAAAGGTATTAATTTTACCGACGGACTCGAATCCGTTTTCCGCCCTTTTGTTTGCTAACCCAACTCAAAAACTTCTGCATTTTAGGTTCATTTCGCAATTTCTCCAATGTATTTAATTCCTTAGCTAAAAACTTATTGTCGAAGAGAGCGTGAATTTGGCGATGACAAGCCGAACAAAGATGCACTGTTGGACCGGTATTTGCTTTCTTCCGTTTTGTGGCTTGTCTGGGAACCAGATGATGAACGGTTAATCGTTCCATTTCCCGCTCGCAAAGTTCGCATTTCATTGTTGTGCGTCAATATCAACATCAATTCTTCTATTGTCGCTCGCTCGACGTTAATTTGCATCTCGCCCAGGATTCAAACTTAGCTCTGTATCCTTCGCAAAGATAAGAAGAATGTCCGGCAAGCAACAAGAAACTAATTAAAGCCCAAATGCGTGTTTAATATCAGATTTCATTAAATAATAAAGAATGACTATAGCGAAACAAACCGTTAAATAGTTTACCGCCACGCCACCGCTCCCCAATAATTTTGTCACCTCTACCATCAGCGCGATAACATGAACAATTACCGTCCCAACCCAAGACCATCCCTTGAGTCGTAATAAACCCCAACTCAAAACAAAAGATAGCAGCCCGAGAACGAGACTAATCGAGGCAAAGATAATAAATAATCCGCCCGATATCGCCGCAATTGCTGCACCTCCCTGTCCGCCAATCGCAACCCCAATTACCCCCCCGATACCGCCTATTATGAACCAAAGCAAGCAGTCGAATAGGTAAAAGATACCGCTAATGACCTGCAAAACGGCGACAATTGTAACGCTTGTAGGACGCTTCATCGATTTAGACCCCTCGGTTGAAATTCGCGCGATCGCATACGCGATAAAATACTAACGAAGAACTACAAGAGCTTCATCAGCATTTCCCGAATTGGAGCAACATCGGTCTTTCTATTTTAGCTCAGCCAGTATTGACTCATCTTGATTCTAGAGTCAAACCCACTCTAAGCACTTACACAAAATAGATTACTTATGACACCCGCCCAAAACTCACACTGTGCATCAGTTCTCAAAAATCGCTATGTGTAATTAATTTTGGCGAGGTACTTACCATCTTTGAGAAAGGCCGCGATCGCCAGAGCGCAAGCAGGAGGTATATGGAGAGGACGGGACTCGAACCCGCATCAACCGACGGCAACTTTCAGGAAACGCGCTTCCTTACTACCTGTAGGCAAATGGGAACTTCCCCCATTTCAGACAACTAATTCCGAGAGAGTGCTTCTGTAACCCGTTGCCCGTTTGCTCTTTTGGGGGAACATCGCGATGCAACTTTTTACCCTACTCCAGCAAACCCAGTTGTCCTTGTCAGAGCCGGTTTACAACTTTTTTCCGGTGCCATTCCAATTTAGGCGACCTCCCCAAATAAACCCGAGCTATAGTTTAGCTTGAAAAGTCGAAACTATATATAAATTTAATCTGGTTTTTTATGTTCGGTGTAGGAAGATTTCGTTAAACGAGTAAGCTCTTGCGATCGCTTAGAACCGTTTAACTCGTTCAGCACGTTCTGCGGATACTCGGAAAAGTAATTCCCCCACCAACGTTTTGTTTTGCGATTCCAAATGCGCCAGCCTATATTCGGTACTGCTTTGGCTACGTATCTAACTTTTGCTTTACCCCAGAAGTGTTGAATGATAGAAATCTTTTGCAAAAAAATGCCCCCAATCTGGTAAGCTGGGAGCGTGAATTTCAAAAATAACTAACTATGATTGTATCGAACTTCCCAGAAATTGTCAAAAA
>JAXHVQ010000023.1:0-54074 GCA_034189065.1 Cyanobacteriota bacterium | reverse complement strand
CCCCAATTAAGCACCTGGACAAACTTAGGGGTTGCTGAATAAGTGTTGAGATGAGCGGGGGGAGCGGGGAGAGCAGGGGAAGTAGGGGAAGCAGGGGAAGTAGGGGAAGCAGGGGGAGCAGGGGGAGCAGGGGGAGCAGGGGGAGCAGGGGGGAATTGTTTTTAATTTTTAAGCAACTCTAATACACCTCGATCGCGTCGATCGAAGGGTAGTAGCTTTGTGCAGCAAGCCCAAGCTACTACCCTTTATTTTTGTCCAGGTACTTAGCAATTCTTCCATTCTTCTATTCTCCCATTCTTCCATTCTAATTACGACTTAGCGCTCAAAAGCTGTACGAGTTGGGACAACTGATTGGAATTAAAAGCTTGCTTCAAGGTTTTAGCAGCGGCTTTAGGTTCGACAGGCATCAAAATTTGAGGCGCTTTTGCGTTGGCGAGTCGTCGTAAATGTTCGCTTGGTGCAATTTCCTCTGACTGACCGAGAGCAATATAATCGCTCCCTTGCTTGAGTTCTTTAAGGACAACAGGCGCGAGTGTGCGATAGGAAAATTTAGGATTAGCGATTGCTTGATAGGCACTTTTTGTTAAAATTTGCCACCCTTTTTTCTGAGGGGAGAGTTTAGCGAGCTTGACGCAGGTTTGCTGAAGTTCTTTGCGATTTTGGGCTGTGGCTTTCTGTTTAAAGAGTCCCAGCATATGCTTCAGAATATCCTGGATTTGAGTAACCAATTCTCGCTCTGAAGTCGATGGGTTTTCCGAAAAAGTTGCTGTTTCTGCTCCCGAAACCGGCGGCGAACCGCCTCCAATTAAAAGATTTAGATAATTTTGCAACTCAATAAAGTCCGGTTCGGCTGCTTGAGTAATTTCTTCCGCTTCATCGTCTTGCAAACCGAAGGGGCTTTCTAACTTAGTTAGCAGCTCATTAAGGGTTTCATATCCATTTAAAAAAAGGTTCTCTAATTTTTGATCGACGGGAACCTCGTGTTCTTTAAGAATTTTGAAGCAGTCTTCTAGACGGTGAGCAGTTTTTTGAATGCTGCTGTAACCCAGCATTGCGGAACCCCCTTTAATAGAATGGGCGGCGCGGAACATCTCGTTAATTCGCTCTGGGTCTCGAACGACGGAATTGAGTTCCATTAAACCCTGTTCGAGGGTTTCTAGATGCTCTTTGGCTTCTTCGATGAAGTAGCCCAATATTTTTTGATGACTGGCGCTGTCCAAGGTTGTAGTCCCCCATAAAACCTAAACTTCTTTTCAAGATAGCCGACAATTGCCACGTATTACCGGATCTGCTGCACCGATGGGAAAAATGTGTCTCAATTGGGCACGGGGAGATGGGGAGATGGGGAGATGGGGAGATGGGGAGATGGGGGGATGGGGTGATGGGGAAGCAGGGGAAGCAGGGGGAGCAGGGGGAGCAGGGGGGAATTGTATTTAATTTTTAATTTTTAATTTTTAATTTTTAAGCAACCCTAATACACCGCTTCGCGCATTGATTCATAGGGTTTGCCGCTTTGTGCAGCAAGCCCTAATTATTCATTATTCATTATTCATTATTCATTGCGATCGCCCTTTGACTCACTTCGCGCGGGCCGCGGCCGTGCGAGTAGGATCGCTCGCAGTCCGACTTCTTTCGCGCCTTCGTAGTCTTCCTTAACGCTATCGCCGACGTGCCAAGCGTGGCGGGGTTCGCAGTCGTGCTTGGCTAAAGCTTTGTGGAAAATGACGGGATCGGGTTTGGCTGCGCCGATATTGGAGGAAACTGTAATGCTTTTAAAGAATTTTCTGAGGTCTAGCCCTTCTAAAACAGCATGGAGGCGGGAGTCGAAGTTGGAGATAATCCCCAATTCGATCGCGTCTTCGCGCCATTGTTCGAGAGCGGGGACAATATCGGGATAGATGTACCAGGGTTTGGGGGTGGCAAAGTGTCCGTATAGGCGGAGAAAAAAGTCGTCGAAGCGCTCGAACTTTTCGAGCGCGCCAACTCGTTCAAAGGTGTCGCGACTGACGGCGCGCCACCATTCTAATTCTCGCTCTGGGATTTCGGTGATGCGAACTTGGGGAAAGGTCAGGGGATCGCTGGCTTGGAAGCTGCGGTAGAAGGCTTGTTCTAGGCGAGTGCCTTCGACCTCAACTCCAAATTCCCGCGCGATCGCGCTGTAGACTTCCCCGACACTGCCGCGAACGCCGAATAGCGTTCCTACAGCATCTAAAAATATGACTTTCGGTTTTTCCATCGAGACTTTATTTAGGACAATAACTCGATTAACGGCTGAGCCATCCAGTTAAATCCAACCGCGAGTTGGTGCTTTGGGGTTGGCAGGCGATAAAGATAAACCAGTCGTCGGGTCAGGTGACCTAGAATGCCGTCTAATTTGACTCCCAATCCCGATACGGTTCCCCGGTCTGTCCCCAAAGTCATCATTTCTCCTAATGGCTGATAACGGAAGGGTAGCAGAGGACGGTTCGTTAGAGAAGCCCAAAGATTCCACGCGCAGTAGTCGGCTTGTTGGAGTGCGGCTTGGGCGGTTGCGGGAATTTGCTGTCCGGCTGCGTCTCGGCAGTCGGCGAGATCGCCCAGGGCGAAGATGTTGGGCGTGCCGATCGCCTCGAAGGTGGGGGCAATGGCGAGCAGTCCTTTGTCTGTACGCTTGAGGGGAAATTGTTCTAGGAGTTCGGTTGCTTGGGTTCCGACGGTCCACATGACCAGTTCGACGGGGATTGTATCGACTTGCCCTTTGTATTCTAAGGCGATTGCGTCTGGCTCGACCGATTGAATTTCGGTTTCGAGGTCGAGCCAAATTTGATGGTCTTCGAGGGCGGCTTTGGCTGTCTGACGATTAAATTCAGTGGATTTGCTTAAAATATCGGAACTCCGTTCGATAATCCGAATTCTTCCGCGATCTCCGAGACGTTCTGAGAGTTTGCAGGCCAGTTCTACGCCGCTATATCCGCCTCCGACAATGGCAACTCGGATTTTACTGCGATCGGACTGTTCCAGCTCGCGCAGGCGGGTTTCGAGGCGATGGAAGTCTTCGAGGCGGCGGAAGGGAATGGCGCGTTCGGCGGCTCCTGGAACGGCGCTGAGGGGGGTTTTGCCTCCCAAGGCAACGACTAACTTATCGTAGGGCAGTTCGGTGCCGTCGGCGAGAAATACTCGTTGTTGTTGGGGGTTGAGTCCCGTTACGCAGCCTTGACAAAATTTGACATTTGTCTGTTCGAGGAGTTCGACAAAAGAGGGGGCAATTTCCCAGGTTTGCATTTCCCGGGTGACTAACTCGTACAATAAAGGGGAAAATAGAAAGCGATCGTTTCGATCGACGAGAGTAATTTCCAGGTTGTGCGATCGCTCCAAGGGGAACTCGCTGAGGCGCAAAGCGGTATAGAGACCGCCAAAACCGCCTCCCAGGATGCAAATGCGCGTTGAGGGTTGGTTCGTCATAGCAGAGCGGGAAATAGCATTGGCTTCACTTTAGCAAGAATCTCTGCTTGTCGAAAAATCTCCCCCTCGTCAACCCCGACTTTTCGCCTTCCGCGCGCAAACCTCGTGTCAGATTACCTGCTGCCTAGTTCTACTGACAATTCCCTTTTAGCCGTCAATTTAAGAGCGATCGAACTCCATTGAATAGTTTAATTCCTATCCTTCTCAATGCCGTTTTGACAATCCTTTGGTCTGACCGAAAGGACTGGTTTTTTGGAATCGGGATCGGAATTTACCGAAACGATCCCGATCGCGTCGAACAAACCCCCCTTGTGCCGGATGCGTTTCTGAGTATTGGAGTGGAACGGCTCAAGACGACAGGCGAACGACTCAACTACGCGATCGCTGCTGAAAATAATATCGTACCGCAACTGGTTCTCGACGTTGTGTCTCCCCAAGATTTAGACAAACACAAGGGACAACAGCAACAGTACGAAAAACTTGGCGTACTGTACTACGTTCTCTTCGATCCCGAATGCTCTCGAGGCAACGACAGCGATTCCCTAGAAGTCTATCGCCTCGTTGAGGGTAAATACGTCCGCCAAACCCCTCGTAATATCCCCCGCACGCGCCAGGGGGATAAGTCCTTCGTTTGGTTGCCTGAAATCGGTTTGGGTATGGGTTGCGATCGCGGCGTTTTTCAGTCCTGGCAGCGAGATTGGCTGTACTGGTACGATGAAAAAGGCGATCGCCATCCCCTCCCCGAAGAACTCCTACAACGCCAACGAGAACGTCTCGACCGGCAACAGAAACAACTGGCAGAACTTAACGCAAAATTGATTGCATTGGGAATTGACCCTCAGCAGTATTAGGTTTAATGAATAATGAATAATGAATAATGAATAATTATCTCTCCTTAAAAGAAGAGGATTTAGATCGAGGAAAAATAAAAAGAGACTCATCACCCATCACTCATGACCAATAAAGAACTTTATCCTCCTATCCAACCCTATCATCAAGACTTTCTCAAAGTTTCAGACCTCCACACCATTTATTACGAAGAAGCGGGCAATCCTCAAGGAAAACCCGTCATTTTCTTACACGGCGGACCCGGTGGCGGCATCGAACCTAGCTATCGACAATATTTCGATCCGCAACAGTGGCGAATTATTCTTTTCGATCAAAGAGGATGCGGTCGCAGCAAGCCTCATGCCGAACTTCAAGAAAATACAACTTGGCATCTTGTCAGGGATATCGAACAGTTACGAGAGCGCTTAGAAATAGAACAATGGATTGTATTTGGCGGGAGTTGGGGAAGTACCCTCTCTCTCACTTATAGTCAAACCCATCCCGATCGCTGTGTGGGCTTGATTTTACGAGGAATCTTTCTCTTGCGTCCTCAAGAATTGCGCTGGTTTTATCAAGAAGGAGCCAGTTATTTATTCCCCGATGCCTGGGAAGAGTATCTCAAACCTATTCCTCCTGACGAACGCCATGACTTACTTCAAGCGTATTATAAGCGCCTCACGAGCAACGACTCAAATATTCGACAAGAAGCGGCTAAAGCTTGGTCGATTTGGGAAGGTAGTACCAGTAAGTTAATTCCTTCTGAAGATTTGAAAACTCGGTTCGCAAAAAGTGAATTTGCCGATGCTTTTGCGCGCATTGAATGCCATTATTTTGTCAATGGCGGCTTTTTAGAAACTGAAAATCAACTGTTAGAGAATGTGGAGCGTATTCGCCATATTCCGTGCGTCATCGTTCAGGGTCGCTACGATGTTGTGTGTCCGCCGATAACCGCTTGGGAATTACATCAAGTTTGGCCGGAAGCAGAATGGATACTCGTCCCCGACGCGGGGCATTCGATGAGCGAACCGGGCATTCGTAGTGCGTTAATTGAAGCAAGCGATCGGTTTGTAAGGTTGGATTTTTGAGTTCTAGGACATGGTACTTTTCAACCTAAGTTTGATATAACATCCGGTTGAATGACCTAACTAGGAGCATAACCCCGCCTCTACTAACGGGGCGATTGGGTCTAATACCAAAAATCAAAAGTACTGACGTACTCGCCCAACACAGGATAAGAGTTTGAGCTGCCCATCTGTGTCATCACTTTTAAAAACTGGTATAAAACCTCTTTGTTTGCGAAGACAAGGACATGGGTCTTGAGGAGATCTCAAGACCGTGAGTTGTCCGTATCGATCGTAGATTTCCCTTGATTTTAATTTTCTTCTTTTAAGGAGAGGTAATTATTCATTGTTCATTGTGAACCACTTACTCAGCGCAATTACGAAGTAGTCTAAAGTTGGGAAAGGGCTAAAAATGACGTACTTCTATCGCATTTCCCAACGCTTCCATTATTTGCGTTTAAGTAGAGAAAATGTACCCAAAGAGCCGAAAGCCAATAACCCTAATACAGAAGCGGGTTCGGGAACTTCTTGACTTCCTTTCGTAGCGCCACCTGCTTCACTAGCAGTGACCATTGTTACAGACCAGTCAAAATAGTTTCCCGAATTGTTAATTGATAAATAACCAGGAATGTTCTTACTCAAACCAACGTGGGAAGACTGCGCCCAATTACTCAAGCCTGCTGATGTCAAACCCTCATTTACGGGAAAGCCAGATGTTGCTGTGGGAAGCTCGATCCAATTTTCTGTAAAGTAGGAAATATCTCCTTCTAATTCATTTTTCAAAAAAGAATCTTCGTGCAGCCACCATAAAGTACCTTGAATCCGTCCTTGACTTAAACGTCCATCAGGAAGCGAAACAATTCCTAAATCCGTACCGCTTCCTGCCCAGTTAACCGCATTAATCAGAAAACCAAACGGACCGTTGGGAACAGAACCATGAGTTAGAATATAATGTAAATCTGCATCTTGACCGCTGATAAATGTTCGACTTCCACGAGCCTCTTCGATGGTCTCTTTACTGCTTAAAAGTCGCGAAGCGTCAAATCCGTAGAGTTCGGGAAATGCACTACCAATAACTAAAGTATCGTACTGAGAAAAATCTGGCGCGGGCTCGCCAGGATTCCAAAATGTTAAATTCCAATCTAGCGAGCCATCTCCCCAGGGATCGTAGCTGCTGGCGGCTGAAGCTAAATTTGAAATACTTTGATTATACGTTAAATTTTGGCCGTACCACAACACATTAATCGCCGATTTTTCTTTAGAATCGGGCTGCTGTTTAGGAGGTTTTGTATCGGGTACGTAGGCAGTCAGCACGGGAAGAAAGTTGTCTGTAGTTAAAGTTTCTACAGGAAGCGCCTTCAAAAAGTCCAATACAGTTCGATCGTTTCCTTTTTCCGCTATTAATTCCAATGCTTGTTGCTGTTCCTGCGGATTGCCGGATGGGACTAGAAAATTGAGAAAGTCCTGTTCGTCGGGACTGAGCGGTTCGTTGGGTCGAATATTGATAGAGTCTTTCAACTGTGCGGGGAATTTGTCTACTGCTTCTTGCTTGTCAGGTGTTAAAAACGGATAGATTTCTTCGATTTCTGGCACAGCGGATAAGTTGCCGGTATTTGCATAGTTCGTCAGTTGGTCGATGGTGACAACTAACTGTCTTTCTTTGATCTGTAAGGTAATGCGATCGGCGGCGAAGGTTGGGGAAACAAGGCCCAAACTGAGTCCGATTGCGGCAGCATAAAAACTGCATTGAGTCAAGAAGTTATTGTGAGATAAATCCATGATTTTGGAGAATGAATGAAGTAGAGAGGTTGAATGAGGAGGGCGCGCGATCGCGTTCCACAATTCTCACAATAGCCTTAAATACTTCAGCGAAACTATCAGGTTTGAAAACCAGGCGGAGCAAGCTTTTCCGCTATAACTATCAAAAGCTATCAATCTACTGTCACAACTCTACTGCGATAGGGACATTCAATTGAACGTCCCTACAACCTGAAATTGATTTCAAGGCTCTTCTTTCTAGGGTTTGAATCCCAGGCAGGGTGACTAACTGCCACAACTCAACTGCAACGACCCCCGAGCCCAGGCAATATTTTGAGGTTCCGCACTCTCTTCCATTCCCGGAAGCTCGATCCAGTCAGTGGTAATTGCACTGGCACGTAACAGATTTTCTGAAAGTGCTGGCGTGCCTCCGCGACCAATATCCACAAATTCCACATTCTCTCCCCGACCGACTGTCCCGCAGCCCTCCGCAATTTCCGCATCTAGAGGGTTGTCGGTCAACTGCTGTAAACCGCGACTGGGATCGATTCCCAAGGTATTCAAAATGACCACTCCCGGCGCGCCAAACCTCGAACTTGCCGTAATATCGCTGAACGGAGTGAGTTGGGGACGGAAGGTTAACCCTAAAATGGACGTTGCATCTATGGTCACGCGGCCGCCATTTCCCGTAAAGGCGTTGGCAGAAATATCGCTATTTTCCCTCGGAATGCCCAGGACGAAGAGAGCAGAAATGCCAATATTACCGCCATTTCCTCCCGCTTGGGCCGTGCCTGCGGTGGTGGAAATTAAACTGTTGTCGCGCATTAACACAAAATGTCTGGCGTTGAGATTAATATTTCCCCCTTCCCCGGAAGAGGTTTCGGCGGTGATTTGTCCTTGGTTGCTGAGGAAAATATTGCGCGCAGAGATGTTAATATTGCCTGCATTGCCGCCAGAACCCGGAATGAAAGGACGCGGATCGGGAGAGAATATGTCGAGTTGTACTAATGCTTCCACTAAAATATCGGCTTTTGTTAAGAAGTTTTCCGCATCAACTGCTAGCGGATCGCTGTTGACGCTAATTCTTGCCTTATCCTCAATTCTTAAATCTCCAGCGATATTTAAAGTGATACTGCCCGCCGGTTCGGATGAGAACGAACGAGCAGAGATAGAACTAAAATTTTGACCATCTCGCGATGTTCCTTGCAGTAAAACATCTAAAGCATTAATCTCAATATTACCTCCTCGACCCCCAAAAGAGGGGTTATTTTCCAGTTGGAAGACCGAAGCGGAAATGATTCCTCCATTTTCAATTGTGAGTTGTTTTGTATTCAGCATCAAGTTTCCTGCATTGCCCGCACCCGATGTATCGACGCTGATACTACTGGTAATCAGTTGGTTATCTGAGGTGCCGCTGATGAGGAGGGAGTTAGCGTTAATGTTAACATCTCCACCTTGACCGCGATCTGCCGTTGCTGTGGAAATGAGACCGCCATCGCGTAGGATTAAGCGATCGGTTGTAATGTCTACCGTTCCTGCATCTGCCGCGCCTATACTCGTACTGACTAAACTACTGGGAATTGTACCGCCAGAACTCCCAAAAACTTCGACTAAATCTGTAGCCTCGATCCTTAATCTACCACTATTGCCGCCGAGAAATCCGCTATCGGTAGACGTTGAAATTACCGAACCCTCGCCCACAGTTACACGCTTCGTGTTGATGGTAATATCGCCGTTCGGGTTGCTGCCCCGGTTTCGAGTGCCGAGGAAACTATTATTTCTTAATTCTACAAAATTAGTTGCATTGATGTTGATATCTCCTGCCTCTGCATTTCCAAATGTCCGAGTTGAGATGGCGCTGCGGTTGAGGAAAAATGATTGGCTGTTGAAGTTAAAATCTTGTCCTGTTCCTCGATCGAAAGTATTGCCGATAAAGCTTTCCTCCAGAGCGATCGCGCTGTTGCTGTCAAATGTTACCCCACCGGCTGACCCCATACTACCACCCGAAGTATTAATGAAACTTTGTTGGAGATCGATATCGCTTCGAGCGGAAAGTTCAACATTTCCCCCACTTCCTTCAACGACAGGTAATAAAGAAGGATTGCTACCAATTTGGCTCAGAAAATTGCGGATTCTCACATTACCTAATGCAAGGCTTCTGTTACGCAGTACGCTGGAGGCTTTGCCGGTATTGAGTACGGTTGCCTGAAGCTCGATTTCGCCGTTTCTGCTGTCTAACTCAATGTTACCCGATGTTGCGTTCCCTACTGTGTTAAAAATAGCACTTTCTGCTTCAATATTATCGTTCGCTTGTAAGCGAATGTTGCCCCCGTTTTCTGTCGCATTGGGGAGAGGAGAATTTAAGGAACCTGTGTTAATAATACTACTGGGTTCTATGGCGATCGCGCCGTTATTACTTTCGACTGCAATATCGCCGCTTTTTCGTAAACCCGCAGTATTGAGACTTCCCGCGATCGCCACATTTCCGTTCCCTTCAAAGGTAATATTCCCCGCCATTCCCACACTCGATCCCGAGCTAATTAAACTTCCCGTTGCGCGAACTTCATCTCTCCGACTCCTCAGAAAAATATTTCCTCCATCTCCGATAGTGCTGGATGAATTCACTAAACCGACTGCTACTGTCCCCGCAGCATCAAGCAGAATATCGCCTTGCATCCCTTGGACAGTAGGATTCGCAAAAAATGAAGAACCTGTATTTAAAGTTCCGACTGTTGTATCGATCGCGCCATTGCGACTTTCCATTGCAATTGTACCGCTTCCTTGTGCGCCCGCCGAGTTGACAATTCCCGCGATCGCGATATCTCTATCAGCGCTCAAAGTCACATTTCCTCCCATTTTTGAGGGACTCAGAGTATTAATATCTGTTGTTTCAATGCCTCCGTTAATACTGTTTAATGCAACATTTCCTCCATTGCCAAATATACCAATAGCATTAATGTTATCAACCTGAATTGAACCATTGGTGCTACTTAACACAATATTGCCACCATCTCCTAAACCTGATGCTGTAAGATCGTTAGCAATAATCGAACCATTGGTACTGTTGATTTCGATGTTTCCTGAATTGCTCAGCCCAAAAGTATCGATCTCGCCGACAAAAACATTGGCTCCCGAAATACTCAAATCCCGTCCGCGAGTGATAATATCATCACTTATCTCCATCCTAAAATCGCCACCTGCGTTAAACTTAATTGTTCCTCCTCCTGGAGCGCCTGGAAAACTTAACTGGTTGTCGCTTAGGTCTTCAATCGTAATATTGTTGCTCGCTTGTATAATGACATTAGTTGTTGCGGGCAGTCCTTCAAGTTCGGATTCGTAAATTATTGTGGGAACAGAATCGCTAGCAACAACTTGACCGTTATTACCCGCCGTATTATTGCCAAATGCGTTGGTCAGCGATCCGTTGTCGTTCCCATCAGCATTACCATCTTTAATTTCAATATCTGTCGGATCGAGTAACAACGTCCCAAATTCGCCATTAACCGCGCTGGTATCAACTTCACCCCGAAAGACTAAACTTTCCTTCCCCGAAACCTCTACAAATCCTCCATTTCCCCCTTCACTTCCCCCAATTGCACTAATATTTCCATAAAATCCAGTCGTTCCATCCGCCCAAATAATGACTCGTCCGCCATCTTGTTCTCCCTCACCATCCGCATTAATTATCGAATCTTCACTCACAAACGTCCGCGACGCATTGAGAACCGAATCTTTCCCTTGATAGTCTCCCCCAACCAACACTTCTCCCCCACCCGAAGCGTCAATATTGGCGCTAATTAACCCCACGCGATCGCCTAAAATTTGTACCTTTCCCCCATCCTCTCCCGATACATCAATGGTACCCGAAGCGATCGCGAGTCCCAACGAAGAAACCCCGCCCCTACCTTCGATCGTCACCTCTCCCAATTCCACCCCTTCTCCCGTCACCGTCAACCCCAAATCTTCTCCCGAACCTTCTACCAATTCTGATAACGTTGGCGCATCTGCTACGGGCGGGGAAACCCCGCCCCTACGTTCCGACAAACCCAATACGGACGAGGAAACCTCGCCTCTACCCGTTCCCCCAAACTCCACCTCCGACATCCCCGGAACCGCCAACACTGCCACTTCTCCCGATGGCGCAACCAACTGTCCGGTATTGACAACCGTCCCCCCAACCAAACTCAACGTTTCCCCCGTATCCACCGCCAAATTGCCCCCATTGACAATAGAACCGGCGCGATCGCTTTCAAACTGAACGCTGAGAGTCACCGGAACATCAATGGTTAACAACGGCGCACCATTGGGGTTCACTGCGCTAAACTCTTCGCCATTGGGGAAAATCAAATTGTGGGCGGTACTGGCGACAAAGGAACCGCGTAAATCTAAACTAGCATTAGGCCCGAAAACAATACCGTTGGGATTGAGAAAAAATAAATTCGCCTCCCCTAAAACGCCCAATGTTCCATATAAATGAGACGGATTATTTCCCGTAACGCGACTGAAGATATTGGCAATGCCTGTAGGATTTGCAAAATAGGCACTTCTCCCCTCATTGATGCCGAATTCAACAAAGCTATGAAACAAATTGGAACCGCGTATAGCACCGCCATCGATTTGTTCGAGTTGGGAGGTAATGGGGGTAACAATGGAATTTTCGCTTCCCAGGGTGGTATCGGGAATAATTTGGGCGCGAACGCTGTTTGTCGGGGGTAGCGTTAAGCTTAAGATTAGGGAAAGTGTCAGGGGAAGGGAAGTCGCTTCGTAGGGTAGATGCGGACGGGAGATATTCATAACTTTAGACCCGAACTATTTCATTTCCCTGATTTTACAGCGCAAGGGAACTCAGAAATCCCGTTAACTGAATAATGATAGCTTTTGATAGTTTTTGATAGCTTTTATCGGACTTATGCAGCGACAAAGGTGTGTTACGCTGCGCTAACACACCCTACAAATAGACTGACGAACCTTGATTGCTATTTTCTATTTTTTAATAATCGTCAGGCGTGCCTCTTCCCCAGGTGAATTCTTCTATTCTGGTATTCTAAAATAAACCTCGCAGGCGGCCACAGATTCCCATTATAAAAATATTATAAAATGAACCGATTAAAAATGCAATCCCCACTTTTGAGGAAATAATATAAAATCCTTAGAATTTTACCTAATTCATGTCCAACGAAGAGAATACAACCCAAAACAAAAACAGGACTTACGCAGCTACACCACATACGGCGACAAAAATGCACCTGCGCTTCGCTAACACACCCTACCTATACATTAGCGACAAAGGTGTGTTACGCTTCGCTAACACACCCTACAGATAGAGACTTTGCGTAAGTCCTATAAAACCTAAACTTTCGCTTCCTCTAGCATCAGTTTAGACCGCCTAATTGTTTCTGGAATTGAAATAGGATATTTCCCTGTAAAACAGGCAGAACAAAAACTCTGAGGATTTGAACCGGTTGCCTCGAGCATTCCCTCCCAGCTTAAATACGCCAGAGAATCCACTCCAATATGGGTGGCAATTTCGTCCACCGATTTCCGGGCGGCAATCAGTTGATCTTGGCTGTCGGTATCGAGTCCGTAAAAGCAAGGATGGGTGACGGGAGGAGAAGAAATTTTCATGTGAACTTCTAATGCCCCCGCATCGCGCAAAGCTTTAACAATTTTGCGGCTTGTGGTTCCCCGCACGATGGAATCATCGACAATAATAACGCGCTTGCCGTTGAGAACGTCTTTGAGGGGGTTGAGTTTCATGCGAATGCCCGATTCTCGCATATGTTGCGTCGGTTGGATAAAGGTGCGGCCAACGTAACGGTTTTTAATCAGTCCTTCGGCGTAGGGAACGTGCGATCGCTGGGAGTAACCGATCGCGGCCGGAACCCCCGAGTCGGGAACGCCAATGACCATATCTGCGTCGGTTGGCGATTCTCCGGCTAAGGTTTGACCCAGGCGCAGGCGATAGCTGTACAGGGTTTCTTCGTTGACGATGCTGTCGGGACGGGAGAAGTAAATCATCTCGAAGACGCAGAGTTTGCGTTCGGGTTTGTTCGCCCAATGGAAGGAGGCGAGTCCTTCTTCGGTAATCCAAACCAGTTCCCCGGGTTCGACATCGCGCAAGTATTCTGCTCCAATGATATCTAACCCGCAGGTTTCCGAGGCGAGCACGTAGCGTTGGGGATGCCCTTCGAGGATGCCGATGACGAGGGGACGCACGCCGTTGGGATCGCGAACGCCCATTAAACCGTCGGGGGTGCCGATGGCGAGGCTGTAGGCCCCTTTGCACAGTTGAAAGGCGCTGATGGCTGCCTCGAGCCACCCTTTGCCGCGATCGACTTCCGACCCCACTGCGATCGCGATCGCCTCGGAGTCGGTTGTGGTCTCGAAACTACAGTTGCGTCGGTGCAGTTCTTCCCGTAATTCTACAGTATTGACTAAATTGCCATTGTGTGCTAATGCCAGATGTCCCAAGCGAGTTTTGACCACAGCCGGTTGCGCGTTCGCCGCATGACTAGAACCCGTGGTCGAGTAGCGCGTGTGACCGACAGCGAGCGTTCCGGGAAGTTCGTCCAAAATCGTTTCGCTGAAAACCTGAGAAACCAATCCCATTCCTTTATGAAGGTAAACGCGATCGCCTTCAAAGGTAGCAATCCCAGCGGATTCTTGACCCCGATGTTGCAGCGCATATAAGCCGAAATAGGCAAGCTTGGCAACCTGTTCTTCGGGAGCGTATAGGCCGAACACCCCGCAAGCTTCTTCGGGCTTGTCGGGGCGTTCGCTCCAGGTATTCGAGTCACTGTTGGCAGAGGGCAAGTCAAAGTCCAGAGATTCGTTAGGAAGCATAATTGGGGGTTTTTCTTCTGGTAACGGCAATCGAGATTGAAAAGGAGGGCGAGGGTCGGCAAAACACCGAATGAGGGGCAAGGCTAAAAGCTTTCGCCCTTCGTCAGGTGCGGGACGAATCGACTTTTTAGGGTTTCAAGCGTCTCGCAACTTTGACAAAATGTCAAGGTTGTTTACTTTTTCTTAATATTCTCTTTAACCCTAGCATTCCTGGAGTGAATTCAGCTCAAAATGGGCAATTTCGAGGAAGAGAAGCGCCCGATCGGTCAAACCGCGCCCAGCGTAACTTTACAAAGAAACCGTCAAGCGTCGTTGAACCGCCTTGCGCCAGCACTCTCCCGCTTCACATATCTTAACCTCAATTAAACCCAGGCGATCGCAACTTATCCGCAACCCCTCACTTCGAGGAACCGTACGACCGAGTTTCAGCCAGCCGTTGCCCAAAATTTCCCCTAAATAAGACTCCCAAGACTTCTGAAATTCCGGCTTCAGCGAAACCACAATGCGACTCGCCGCCTCGCCAAACAACACCTCATCCCAACGGCGCGCCCCAGCAACAGGAGGAAGGTCGATTTCCGCGCCCAACTCGCCCCCAATGCAACATTCAGCCAGGGCAACCGCCAACCCCCCCTCAGCGCAATCGTGGGCAGAACTCAGCCAACCTCGCGCAATTCCCTCGCGACAAGCCGCTTGAACCGCCCGTTCCAACTCAAAATCCACAACCGGCGGTTTCCCAGCCACAACCCCGTGAATTGTCGCCAAATACTCGCTTCCCCCCAAGGATGTGGGTTCAGAGTTCAGAGTTTTGAGTTCAGAGTTCAGAGTTTTGGGTTTTGAGTTTTGAGTTCTGGGTTCTGGGTTCTGAGTTCTGGGCTCAGAGTTTTGAGTTTTGAGTTTTGAGTTTTGAGTTCTGCCTTCTGCCTTCTGCCTTCTGTATTCTGTATTCTGAAAAATTCCCAACCCGTAAATCAAATCCCCCTCCTGCTGCCACCCCAAACCGCAAACCTTCGTCACATCGGGAACCAACCCCACCATTCCAATGGTTGGAGTGGGATAAATTGCCTGGGGTTGACCTTGCGCGTCCAACGTTTCGTTGTACAGCGAAACATTCCCCCCCGTCACCGGCGTTTCCAACTCCCGACACGCCTCAGCAATACCGCGACACGCCTCAGCCAACTGCCAATATCCCACCGGCTTTTCCGGGCTGCCAAAATTGAGATTATCCGTAATCGCCAACGGTTCCGCACCCACGCAACTCAAATTCCGCGCCGCCTCAGCCACCGCCGCCCTTGCCCCCTCAAACGGGTCGAGATAAACGTAGCGAGCATTACAATCTGTCGTCGCCGCTACACCTCGTAGGGAATTGGGAATTGGGGATTGGGCAGTGGGCAGTGGGGATTGGGCAGTAGGCAGTGGGGATTGGGAGTTTGGCATTTTACTCTCTTTTCCCATTTCTTCCCCCGCTCCCCTGCTCCCCCGCTCTCCCGCTCCCCCACTCTCCCGCTCCCCCGCTCCCCCGCTCCCCCGCTCCTCCTGCGGTCGAACGCGAACAACGGCTGCGTCTGCGCCCCCCGGAAGAATCACTGTGTTATTTTGGACTTGATGGTCGTATTGTCGATAAACCCACTGTTTCGATGCGATCGCGGGTGTATCGAGCAATTGCAGTAATATATCGCTCCAACTGTAAACCTTCCCCCCCATTTCAATCCCCTCCGCCGTACAGGGAGGCAACGCATCAACCGTCCATTCCCACGCCTTTCGCGCGTACTCCGGCGGTTCGGCGAGCAACTCTCGATGGTAAATGGGAGTATTATCGGCGAGGGCAGTTGCGGGAATTTCGGCGGCTACTTCCCCCTTAAATAATATCCGCACGATGGGTTCCTCAATAACTTCTCCGGCAACAACTGCCTGAAGTCCCCACCGTTGGAAAATCTCAATTAACTCCCCTTCCCGACCTTTGTGGGCGACAAATAACATTCTCTCCTGGGATTCAGAGAGCAAATATTCATAAGGAACCATCCCCGTTTCCCGCGCCGGAATCTTATCTAAATCTAGTTCTACCCCCACGCCGCCTTTAGCAGCCATTTCCGAGGTCGAACAAGTAATCCCCGCCGCCCCCATATCCTGCGCTGCGGCAACTGCCCCGGTTTTAAAGGCTTCCAAACAAGCTTCAATTAAACATTTTTCGAGGAATGGGTCTCCCACTTGAACGGCGGGACGGTCGTCCATTGACTCGTCGGTGAGTTCGGCGCTGGCAAAGCTTGCGCCCCCCATGCCATCTCTTCCCGTTGTAGACCCCACGTACAAAACGGGGTTGCCAATTCCTGTAGCGCCGGAGGTGACAATTTCTGCTGTTTCCATCACTCCCAATGCCATAACGTTGACCAGGGGGTTGCCGGTGTAGGCGGGGTCGAAGTAAATTTCGCCGCCGACGGTGGGAACGCCGACAGAATTTCCATAAGCAGCGATGCCTTCAACGACTCCGCCAAAGATTCGGCGCGTTTTGGCATCTTCGAGGGAACCGAAGCGCAGGGAGTTGAGCAGGGCAACCGGACGCGCCCCCATTGTGAAGATATCGCGCAGGATGCCGCCGACTCCGGTGGCTGCCCCTTGGAAGGGTTCGATGGCTGAGGGGTGGTTGTGGGATTCGATTTTGAAGGCGAGGTGCAACCCGTCGCCTAAGTCTACGACTCCTGCGTTTTCTCCGGGGCCGATGAGAATGCGATCGCCAGTTGTGGGAAACTGCTTGAGGAGGGGTCGAGAGTTTTTGTAGCAGCAGTGTTCGGACCACATTACGCCAAACATTCCCAGTTCGGCTTTGTTGGGGTGACGACCGAGGCGTTGGACGATTTCGTCGTATTCTTCGCTTTTGAGACCTTCTGCGGCAATTTCTTCGGGGGGGAAGGGGGCGGACATGGCAACAGGGGGAACGGAACAAGATTTATTGTAGGGCTTGCTGCACAAAGCTGAAACCCTATCAATCAATACGCTCGAGCTGTATGAGGGTTGCTTAAATCTTCGCTCTTCGGCGGGAAAAATTCATTTCTGTTCTTACACTGCAATCGGGGAAAATGTACTATCTCCCCTGCTCTCCCACTCCCCTGCTCTCCCACTCCCCTGCTCTCCCACTCCCCTGCTCTCCCACTCCCCCACTCCCCCGCTCCCCCGCTCCCCCGCTCTCCCACTCCCCTCGCCTCGTCAAGATTCCCTCTTTTGATTCTCGAAGATTTTGTAAAGTTTGTTGTACTTTTATAACAAGTGTCTTAACATTTCTTTTAGATTTGTAGGAGTTTATGGCCGAACCCAATTATTTGACGTTACTCGCCCAAGGCGTACAGCAGTGGAATCAATGGAGACACGAGCATGAGTCAGCGAGACCGGAACTGACTCGGGTTAATTTGCGCGATCGCAATCTTAACCAAATCGACCTCTCTCACGCAGAGCTAATTGAGGCGAATTTTAGCGGTTCGCGGCTCATTCGGGCGAAATTAGACCGTTGCGACCTGATTCGCGCCACATTCGCCCGCGCAAACCTGCGCCATGCCTGTCTCGAGCGCGCAAACCTCAGTCGAAGTTCTTTTGTCGATGCCGATTTGACTCGGGCGAATTTACAAGGGGCGGATTTTACCCGCGCAAATTTCGAGGGGGCGAATTTGCAGGGGGCAGATCTCAGTCAAGCGAACCTCATCGGCGCAAATTTCCGGGGGGCTAACTTAGTTTGGGCAAATTTGGGCGAAACCAATTTAACGGGGGCAAATTTGGACGAAGCGAATTTGACGGGGGCAAATTTGGACGAAGCGAACCTGACGGGGGTAGATTTAGTGGGGGCGAATTTGACAGGGGCGAATTTGGGAAAAGCAAATTTAACGAAGGCGGATTTGACAGGGGCGAATCTCAATGAGGCGAACTTGAAAGGGGCGAATTTGACGGGGGCAGATTTAAGTCAGGCGGATTTAAATGGGACGAATTTGATTGAAGCAGATTTAGATGGGGTAATTTTGCGGAATTAGGCATTTGGGAATGGGAAATTGGGAATTGGGAATGGGAATAAAGGAGGATGACAAATGACGAAGAACCAATGACAAATGACCAATAAATTGACCGTGCCGCCCCTTATCCGTTTGCGGCACACGACCTAAAATCCGTTGATGAATGACCAATGACAAAACCCTTTGTTAAGTGGGCGGGAGGTAAAACTCAGCTTCTCCCGGAAATTAAAACTGCTTTAGAACCTCTTATTGTTACAGGAAAGTCCTTGACTTACGTTGAGCCTTTTGTCGGGGGAGGGGCTGTTTTATTTTGGGTTGTTGATACGTTCCCGAATATTGAAAAAGTTGTCATTAATGATATTAATCCCGATTTAGTTGATGCTTACAAAACAATTGTACAAGAACCAGAAAGTCTCGCGATCGCGCTCTCGCAAATTGAGAAAAACTATTATCAACTAAAGGACTTTGAAGCAAAAAAGGTATTTTATTTGGAAAAGCGGCAGGAATTTAATCGTATTAAAATAGAAGCGATCGCTAACGAATCTTACTTTACAGATATCGCCAGAGTTAAAAAAACAGTTTTGTTTATTTTTTTGAATAAAACTTGCTTTAATGGACTGTATCGAGTAAACAGCAAGGGTTTATTTAATGTGCCATTCGGAGGGAACTTGAAACCTAAAATTTGCGATCGCGACAATCTCTTAGCTATTAGCGATCGCCTGCGCAACGCCGATATTTTACAGGGAGATTTTACGCAAACTCTCTCGTATTTAAGCGAAAATACGGTATTTTATATCGATCCGCCTTACAAACCTATCAGTACAACCGCTTCCTTCACATCTTATACCAAAGAAAATTTTGACAATTCCGATCAAATTCGAGTCAAAGAATTTTGCGATCGCATTCACAAAGCAGGAGGTAAATTCATCTCTAGTAACTCAGATACCAAAAATAGCGATCGCGACCCTCATTTTTTTGAAAATCTATATCGCGATTACACAATCCGCAGAGTTCAAGCCAAGCGCAGTATCAATTGTAAAGGCGGAAAGCGGGGAGCGATTTCGGAAATTTTAATTACAAACTTCGTTTTCAATGAATAATGAATAATGAATAATTGGTAAATTCTTTCCCTAAATCTGGCAAGAACCTGAAGAAACCAGTATTCTTGAAAAGGAAATCAAGCCATACGATCGCATCTGTCATGAATTCTGACTCCGTTGTCGAAACGATCGAAAAAGTGCTGCTCTGTCGCACCCTCAGTCCCGTCGAACGACTCATTCTGTGCGAATCTTGGGCGGGACAAACTTATAGCGAGATGGCTAAAAACTCCGGGTATGGGAGCATCTACCTCAAAGAAGTCGGTTCTCAATTATGGCAATCTCTTTCCGACGCGCTAGGCGAACGAGTCACCAAAAAAAATCTACATCTTATCTTTCGGCAATATTCATCTCCTTCTGCCAAGTTACCATCGACCTCAACTTCGTCGCAATCTTCCCCCCCCATTTTCCCACAAATCCCGCTCAACCCGACGGGAGCGATGGCTGAAACTCCCTTTCCCAGCGGGCCCGTCCCCCTAGACTCTCCATTGTATATCCCGCGCCCCCCCATTGAAACCCAATGCGATCGCGAAATCCAAAAACCGGGATGCGCGTTGCGAATTAAAGCGCCGCAAAAAATGGGGAAAAGTTCGCTCTTGACGCGAATTCTCAACCGCGCCAATACCCAAGGATATCGTACCGTTCAAATCGACTTTCAGGAAGCAGAAGGGGCAATTTTTGAATCCCTCGATCGCTTTTTGCGTTGGTTTAGCGTTAATATCAGCCGGCAGTTAAATCTTCCCCCCGCACTGGACGACTATTGGGACGAAGAAATGGGAAGTAAAGTCAGTTGCAAAATTTATTTCGAGGGGTATTTACTCGAACAAATCGAAGCGCCTCTGGTTTTAGCATTAAACGAGCTCAATCGAGTATTTGAGTATCCCGCGATCGCGCGCGACTTTTTACCCATGTTACGCTTTTGGTACGAGCGGGCAAAAGTGGTGCAAGTTTGGCAAAAGTTGCGCCTGATTTTAGTTCATTCGACAGAGATTTACGTCCCCCTCAAACTCAATCAATCTCCATTTAATGTAGGATTGGCGGTTGTTTTGCCGCCGTTTGCGCGCGAACAAGTGCGAGATTTAGCAAGGCGCTGCGGACTCGATTGGGGAAGCGATCGCGTTTCTCAATTGATGGCGATGGTGGGAGGACATCCCTATCTAGTAAGTCTCGCGCTTTACGTCCTCGCGCGCGAGGAGATGACGTTGGAGGAATTGCTGCGGGAAGCGCCCAAACAATCGGGCATTTATCGCACCCATTTGCGCGGGTTACTGGGGGTTTTGCGCGGCGAGAGCGAACTGAAAGCCTCGCTGGGTCAGGTTTTGGCAACTTCAGAAAGCGTGGAACTCGGCGCGATCGCAGCTTATAAGTTGGAAAGCATGGGATTGGTACAACTTGAAGGCAATCGCGCTCGCTTAAGCTGCGAGTTGTATCGCCTTTATTTTACCGAGCAATTGCCTCAACTGGGAACCCTCGAAGGGGAATCTCGCGCGACGGATAACCTTGACGAACTGACACAACTCGCTAACCGCAATTCCTTCGATCGCTATCTCGAAATCCATTGGCCCAGGGGAAGGCAAACTGTGCTACCCTGGTCGTTGATTTTGTGCGATGTCGATTATTTTAATTTTTATGTAGAAGCGCGCGGCGTTTCGGCAGGGAATCAAGCGTTGCAGCGCATTGCAGACACCTTGCGCCATTGCATTCACCAGCAAATGGAGTTGCGGACTGCCGCGATCGCGCGCTACGAAACGGCGAGATTTGCCGCTCTTTTGCCCCATACAACGGCTCAAACGGCTTTTGAGTTGGCGAAAACCCTACGCCAGCGCATCAAAGCACTAGCCTTGATTCGGGAGTCCTCCCCGTTGAATCCGTCGCCCAGTAGCACCCTTACGGCGAGTTTGGGCGTAGCTGCCATTCAGCCGAGTCCCGAAACGCCGCCCGAATTGTTGGTTGTGGGCGCAGAAGAGGCGTTGATTCAGGCCCAGCGACAGGGCCGCGATCGCGTGGTTTGTTGGCAAGGAAGAAGTTAAGTGATTCGTAGGGACGTTATATATAACGTCCGTACACGGGTTATGGATTATGGGTTATGAGTTATGGACTGTGACAAAACCTAAAACCTAAAACCTAAAACCTAAAAACTTATAGGTTATGGCTCCTGAATTCTGATGGGCGCGAAGATGAATTCTCACTTCAGGATGCTTGAGCGGTCTTCGCCGTTTCCAGCCATTGTTTGCCCACTTCGATGGGAATTCCCAGGGGCGGACAGAGAATCTCGATCAATTCAATTCCCCCCACTAAAATCATGTCGCGAATTTGAGCATTGGTCCGAATTTCTTCATTTACGCGATCGGCGAACTCTTGTTGTTCCGATTCTGTTGTTGGAGGATAAGTATGGTCCAGTTGAGCGAGCAGTTGTTGGATTTCTGCGGCGGCTTCTGGTAAATTTAGGGGCGGATTATTAATAAAATCGCTTTCAAGGTTGCCTGCTGTACCAGTACCAGGTGCGGAAGAGTTTGTTTCGATTTTGCGCGATTCTGACATAATGTTTGGATCGATGGGGGGAACTTAAAGTTGGGTTGTTTTCGTAAATATCTACTGAGACAGCGATCGCACTCTGACCGAGAAGAGGATGGCGATCGCGCGCTCGATCTCTTGAGAAA
The DNA here is from genome assembly GCA_034189065.1 of Cyanobacteriota bacterium. GTDB lineage: Bacteria > Cyanobacteriota > Cyanobacteriia > Cyanobacteriales > Spirulinaceae > FACHB-1406. The sequence goes on along the minus strand of JAXHVQ010000023.1, from coordinate 32,397 downwards.
GTCGCGATCGCATCCTCACTTCTATTTTAGCCAACGCTTTTACCGCTTTGACTAACGTTCTCCCCTTGGAGTTCTTGAAAAGCTTCGATATGATGCTATTCTTATCAATTAGTAATTAATAATTATTAACCAATCATTATTTTGCTATCAATAGGGACTGGTGGCTGATGCGTGCCAGCGCATTCCTTTGACCTTTTGGTCGCGCTTTAGCACATTTTCAGCACAATTGGTTTTTTCAGCGTACCGAAGAAAAGGTCGAACAAGGCTGAGATGTCTAAGCTGACTGAAATCGGGATGACAGGATTTGAACCTGCGGCCCCTTCGTCCCGAACGAAGTGCGCTACCAAGCTGCGCTACATCCCGAAAATGCTCCCCCAAGTTTAGCATAAATTCGCCTTTTAAACGACATTCTTGAAATTTAGAGGAGAAGGGGAGAGCGAGTTAGGAACAATAACTGTGCAATACTGTAATGCAATTAGCGATCGCGCCGAGATGGGCAATTTCGTAGCCGTGGGTATTTTGCGTGGGAAAGCCCAAACAAGCCGCTCGTCCGACGCGACCGAATTTCATGGCGATGGAAGCATCGCTGCCAAACCCGCTAATTGCCGCCCATTGTAAGACAACTCCCTCGCGCTCTGCCGCCTGTTGCAGTTCCAGGTTGAGTCCTTCGTCGTAAATCCCATAGCCATCTTGGGATAAAATAACCGGCATTGCCCCTTCTTGAATAGGATATTCTGTGGAAATTGGGCAAATCTCCAGAGCAATTAAAGCATCGAGACGGTGATTTTGCGTAAAGTACAGCGCCCCAATTGCACCGACTTCTTCTTTGGCAGAGGCGACTAAATAGACATCGACGGCGGGTTCTTTTAAACATTCCGCCAGCGCCAACAAAATTGCAACAGAGGCTTTATTATCAAGGGTATAACTGGCAATATACTCTTTCAGCCGTAGGGGACGTTTGCGATGCTTGCCGACAACAACGCGCGTCCCCGGACGAACGCCCGCTTCTGCTAATTCCCGCAGGCTGCACTTCGTTTCCACCCAAGCATTTTCCCACAAGAGGGGAGCTTTATTTTGTTGGGCTTTTTGGGGAGATTCGTGGGAGACGTGACGAGAACCAAAGGAAAGAATGCCTGAAAGTGTTGTATAATCGCCTAAAATATCGACAACCCCTTCACCGTAAACCCAAGGAAAAGAGCCACCCAATTTACGAATGTGCAGATGTCCTTTTGGGGTGATTCCCTTAACTAACGCCCCAATTTCATCTTTGTGAGCGGTAATCGCGATCGCGCCTGGGGAACGACCTGGAATTTTAGCGATAATATTACCAGCCGCATCTTGTTCGGTTTCGACTCCCAATGTTTGAAAGCGATTCAAGAGGACGCGATCGATTTCTTCTTCCCTGCCGCTTGGAGAAGCGCAAAGAACTAATTCTTCAATGGTATTAAAGAGATTGTCATTAGTCATGGGTCAGAAGTTCGTTAAAAGTTTACAAGCTGTAAATCCATTTTTAATTTTTAATTTTTAATTTTCAGTGAAATTGCTGCCTTCCCCTGATACACATCTAGTCCGACCTGAACCAAACCCACAAAAGCAACGCCGGTCATAATCCCCACGGGAGAAAGAGTCCCGCCCGCACCAGCTAACACTAACATCGCAACCATACCGCCCAAACGATGGCGAGTGCGACCTTTGCACAAATAAATAATCCCCAGGCGGTGGAGAACCGCTAGAGCAGCGTAGCACAGCGCGACAGAACCGCACAATAGCCAGCGTTCCGGCGTAGGAAGAACTGCGACTTCGCCCGCATAAATAATCCCCTTTTCTACTCCCACACCCAAGGCAGCAAGACCGATAACTAAGGGCAAATGAATGTAAAGCCAAAGCTGTAAAACTTGGAGATGTCTCGATGTCGGGGCCAATCGAAAAATCGAACCCGAAACATTTTCAAAATAAATCCACCAGAGGGAAAACGCCGTGACAAAACCCGCGATCGCACAAATCGTACTTGCCATTCCCCAATCCATCTCCGAAACGCCATTCACCACCGCAATAATCGCCTCGCCCAAAACAATAATGGTAAACAACCCAAAGCGTTCCGGCAAATGCTCGGCATGGGGCGGAAACTGCTGAATGGCGGCACTGGCGCTGAGGGGAGTCGCAAAGTCAATGGCTAAACCCGCTGCCCATAAAACAAACCGCAGCGGCGGAGGCACGAAAGCAGAAATTAGCCACAGCAAAACCCCCAAACCAAACCCCGCAGCATAGCGCTGAGTCAGCCCTCGCGCGGCGGAAAGATGCCACCCCGCCCACAGATATTCCAGCACCAGCAACAGTCGAGACGTTGCATAAGCGAGGGCAAAACCAACCGAACTTTCTCCCAAACCGTGGCTGACATGGACAGCCAAAGCCGCTACTGCCAGCATCTGTAGCCCCATCAAAATGCGGTGAATGGCATCGTCGCTGTCAAAGCGATTGGCATAAAACGTCGTGCCAATCCAAGCCCACCACACTGGAATAAAGAGCGCCACATAACCGAAAAAGCCCTTGAGCGTGACATCGGTACTCAATGTATGAGCCAGTTGAGAGACGGCGACGACAAATACGAGGTCTTGACATCCTCCCCGGCGCGAACGCGCGGGGATTCCAAATATCACTACTTGGATTTCCTCTTTCTTCGAGCCGATTTACGATGAGCAAGTTTTCCCCACTCGCGCAGAGATCGAGCTCTCGGGAGGCGTTAATTTCCGTCTGCCCGACGGTATTTGAAGGTATCATAGCAGAAAATCATCCGTCGCGAGCGATGGGACATCCCATACCCGCTTTTTGTGGGTATGGGAGGTTCAAAGAAAGCGTACCGCCCGGTAGCGAGGTTCGAGAGCGGACATCTCACGGCAGTCGTAGGTTTCACGGGTCTTGAGGACGGTGCAAGAAGCCGTCTTGAAAGTGTTCGGCGAGCAATGCCGAAGGACGGGGCTTTAGACCCAGTATTTTTGGTAAAATAGTTCGAGCCAGGTGGCATGGCGAGGTTGGTCATCGGCTGTAGCGCCTACCCAAAGGCGGGGCGGTCGAAATAAGGGTTTGGTCATCGCTCTGTTTGGGGCTCGGACTTCGGTTTTATTATGCACTGATGTTAAGGTATGGGACTGTTTAAGGAAAGTTCGCCTATCTACCGCAAGTGCGCTTCGTCGCCGCAGTCGGGAAAAATGGTAGAATAACTCGACAATACTGACTCCTCTTTGCGCTCTGCTGAGTCCCGAATTCTTCCCCTTGTGTTATGAACAAACCGGTCATTCTCACCATTGACGACGATCCTGCGGTACTTCAGGCGATCGCTCGGGATTTACGCGCTCGGTACGGCGATCGCTTTCGCATTGTTCGGGCCGATTCTGGCGCAACAGCCTTAGATGCGGTACAACAGCTTAAGTTGCGCGGCGATACGGTTGCGCTGTTCTTGGCCGATCAGCGAATGCCTCAAATGAGCGGGGTTGAGTTTCTGACTCGGGCGGCGGAGATTTTTCCGATGGCGAAGCGATCGCTCCTCACTGCTTATGCCGATACCAATGCCGCAATTGAGGCGATTAACGCCGCTCAACTGGATTACTATCTCCTCAAGCCCTGGGATCCGCCCGAAGAAAAGCTTTACCCGGTTCTCGACGATTTAATTAACGACTGGCAAGCGACGTTTAAGCCCGAATTTAAAGGGGTGAAGATCGTTAGCGATCGCTGGTCTCCCAATTCCCACGCCCTTCGAGATTTCCTCGCGCGCAACCAAATTCCCTATCGCTGGTTGGATATCGAAAGCAACCGCGAGGCGCAGCAACTCGTGACCTACGCCGGGGAAAAGGATAATCCTTGTTTGCCCCTAGTTCTCCTACCAGATGGCGATAAATTAGTCAAGCCTACTACGGCAGAATTGGCCCAGCGAGTGGGAATGCAAACCGAAGCCAAAAACCCCTTCTACGATTTAGTCGTCATTGGCGGCGGTCCGGCGGGGTTGGCAGCGGCGGTGTATGGCGCGTCGGAGGGGCTGCATACGGTGGCTATCGAACGGGAGGCCCCGGGCGGACAGGCGGGGACCAGTTCTCGCATCGAAAATTATTTGGGTTTTCCGGTGGGACTGAGTGGAAGCGACTTAGCGCGCCGCGCCGTGACTCAGGCAAAACGGTTTGGGGTGGAAATTCTCGCACCCCAGGAGGCGACGGCGATTCGCAGCGAGGAGGGGTATCACGCGATCGCGCTGTCGGATGGCAGCGAAATTAGCTGTCACGCCTTGATTCTGGCGATGGGCGTGTCTTGGCGCAGGTTGAAGGTGCCGGGGGTCGAAAAGTTTACCGGCGCGGGGGTGTACTACGGTGCGGCGCAAACCGAAGCGGCGGCGTGCAAAGATGAGGAGGTTTATTTAGTGGGTGGGGCGAACTCAGCAGGTCAGGCGGCGATGTATTTTTCTAAGTATGCGCGCAAGGTGCGGATTTTGGTGCGAGGGGAGTCGCTGACAAAAAGTATGTCCCAGTACCTGATCGATCAAATTGAAGAGACGGAGAATATTGAGGTGTTGCCGTTTCATAGCGTAGTGGAGGCCCGAGGAAGCGATCGCCTAGAGAAGATTTTGGTTAAAGATAGCCAAACGGGAGAGGTGAAGACCTTTGAGACCAACTCCTTGTTTATTTTTATTGGCGCGACTCCCAGTACCGACTGGCTGGAGGGTGTTTTAGAGCGAGATGAGCGGGGATTTTTGCGTACCGGGCCGGATATTATGGAAGGGGTTCCTTGGCCGTTGGACCGCGATCGCTTTTTACTCGAAACCAATGTACCGGGAATCTTTGCAGTAGGCGACGTGCGTCACGGTTCTATTAAGCGCGTGGCTTCTGGCGTTGGCGAAGGTTCGATTTGCGTGCAGTTTGTCCATCGCCATTTAGCCCAAGCGTAGGCAGGTTTCGCGGGTTGAATCGAGAAAGGAGCTAACTTGGCAAAGGATATTTATCATGATACGGTACGCACGGCTTTAGAAAAGGAGGGTTGGCTCATTACTGACGACCCTTTGACTTTAAAAGTCGGTCGTCGTAGAGTTTTAGTAGATTTGGGTGCAGAAAAACTCTTAGCTGCCGAACGAGAAGGGCGAAGAATTGCCGTTGAAATCAAGAGTTTCCTGAGTCCATCGCCTCTTTACGATCGTCGCTTAAATTCTTCTTGACATTTTCTGTCTCTTCCTATTGAATGTAGTAATTTCTGCCATAGTCCATAACATCCCTATAAAAAAAAATAAGGGAAATGACTTTTATAAGGTTGAGATAAGCTGATACGCATTTAAGATGCGCTTACCCTGCTTACAAACCGGCAATACCTATATTGGTTCAATATTCAATCTTGACGGATAAGAATCGCGTGCTGAAGTTGTATTTCCGCTAACCGTTCGGCTTGATTAGTTCGAGTCCCTATAGTGAATTCTCCAACTAACGCATAATAAACCATTCGAGCGCGCACCATCGCTTCAAATGGTGTGAAACCTACCTCTAAAAATAAATTCATCGTATAGTCTAAACGGTGGCGATCGACTTGGTTGAGCGCAAGGGCAATGTTAGAATCTCTCGTTGCCCAAGCTCGGATTGCATTCTCAACCCGACCATCATCTTGAACCGCGAGTTCAAATAAGTGGAGGAGTTTAGTAACTGCATCGCCGCCCATTGCTTCGATCTGCTCGATAATACTGTCTGTCTGATTCTCAATCCACTTCTCCAAAATTGTCGCTAATAGCTCTTCTCGATTCTTGAAATGCCAGTAGAAACTTCCCTTTGTCACGTTGAGTAATTTAGCAAGTGGCTCAACTCGCACCGCTTCAACTCCGCTCTCAGCTAAAACTTTTAGCCCTAAGTCAGTCCAGTCCTGCTTTCCAAGCTTAGAAGTCTTTATTTTTTTTACCATACGCCTCCGTATTGACAGTTTCGTAATCTGAATGCTACTCTACAACCATACGGCAACGTATCCCAAAAAGTGTTAAGGAGCTTTTCTTATGTCTGTTGAACAAAATAGAGCGATCGCCCTGCGCTTTGCTAAGGAAGGTTGGGGGACAAATCCTAACTGGCGAAGGGTTTGGGACGAGCTCGTAAGCGCCGATGTTATCTATCACTTCAACAGTTCGGCAGAGCCAATTGTTGGATTGGAGGCGAATAAAGAGTTCAATGCCAATTTATTTCAGGGATTTCCAGACATCCATAATACAATTGAAGATACGCTCGCCGAAGGGGATAAAGTTGTATATCGCACGACGTTACAAGGGACGCACACGGGAGAGTTTTTGGGGAATGCGCCAACAGGGAAGCCTATTAAAATCAATGACTTTACATTACTGCGAATTGCTGACAATAAAATTACAGAGTGGTGGTACGAGTGCAACCTTTTAAAAGTCATGCAACAACTGGGGTTAGTCTCTGAAGTTTTGTAGGGTGGGCAAGATTATCTCAACCTTACTCCATTGTTCTTCCTTAAAGTCATCTTGCCCACCGGCAATTTGTGGTGGGCATTGCGGGTTGAGAATTTCGTTCCCTATTTTCTCCGATTAATGGCAATGCCCACCCTACAATTAAGGATACAATGTGCCTTGCGCGTCACTCAAAATGGAATCCAATCTAATCGATCGCGCCATTCTTCTGCCTCAGTCACTTCCCAAATAATTAAAAGTGCTTCTAGCCATTGACCCATTGTTGCACTCGGACGCAACCAAACTACTCCCCAACTCTGTCCGCCTGCGGCCCAGTGCGCTTCCAAATGACCGGGAATACTGCTACGATTATCAGTTATCAATAGCCGCTGGGATAACTCCAAATACTGCAAAATTTCTGGATCGAGCGTTCCTAAAGGTGGCGCATTAGGCTCTCCGACGCGCAAGATATCGATCGCGGGATTGAGTCGCAAAACCGCAGCTTTGAATTGAGGGGATAGATTTTCGTCCAGCAAAAACCGAGTTTTCACGAAGAACTCAAGATTTCTTTCTCTCGTTGTGCCTTAGCTACTCTCAAACGCTGAATCAACGGTGAAGGGTTTGCCGCCCATTCTTGATAGCGTTGTTCGCGCCATCGAGCCAAGCGCAACATATACGCATCCATTTCGGCGCGATTGTGTAAATAATAGGTCAGCGTTGCGTAAATTTTCTCCATATTTAGGGTGGGCAATTCCTCAAGAATGCGCTCGGCGGAGTATCCTTGTAAATAATAATCAACGACATCATCAATGCCGATGCGATGTCCTTTAATGCGGATATCGTCGGGGTCTAAAAATTCAAAATAGTCTTCGAGTTGCATCTTTACCGCGATCGCTCTACTCTATAAATCTCATTGTACGCTACGGAAAATACAATGGGAATGCCCGCTTTACTGAAAATTCCATCAAAATAGAAATTTGCCCCCACTCTTGCCAAAATTATGCTTTGTTCAGAATCCTTATTGCAAATGAACCCGTTCCACGCGCTACCTCCCGAACGGCTTCAATGGATCTGCGATCGCGCCGAACATATTCACCTTTCACCCGGCGAAGTCCTCGTGCGCGAAGGCGAACCCGTTAAAGGCTTCTTCATTCAACTGAGCGGCCAAATTTCCGTTACCCGACAAACCAACGGCATCGATATGCCCGTCGGCAGACATGACAGTCCCTCCTTTTTCGGCGAAATCCAAGTTCTCACCGAAGATCTCGTTCCCGTCACCCTCACCGCCGACACCAACACCGATCTCTATCGCCTCTGCTGTCCCGACTTCCTGGATGTCCTCCATAGCTGCCGCGAATTTGAAAGGGACATCTTTCGCACCGTCGGTCTCCGCCTGCGCGGGTTAGAGTCGTTCATCCAAACCCGCGAAAAGATGGCAGCTTTGGGGACTCTCGCCGCCGGACTCGCCCACGAACTCAACAACCCCGCTGCTGCCCTCGTGCGCGTCCTCAAGGACATCAAACCCGCAATGCTCGAACTCCAGCGCATGAATTTGGTCTACGGCCAGCAGCAGCCCGACGAGGCGCATACAGAGCAATGGATGGCGACGCGCGATCGCGGTTTCAAGGCGATCGCCAAACCCAAAAACGATCCCCTCGCCCAAAGCGATCGCGAAGATGCCCTCCTCGACTGGCTGGAAGACTATGGCGCGAGCGATGCCTGGAAGCTCGCAGAACCCCTCGCTGCCGGGGAAGTTGAAATTGAAACCCTCGACTCGCTCATGGTGCGTTGGCGCGACGATTCGACCGAACTGAGGGACATGGGGTTGCGCTGGTTGGCGCTGTCGTTTGAGGTGATGGGCATGATTCAAAATGGTTTGGAGGGGGCCGAACGCATTTCTACGTTGGTTCAGTCGATGAAGTCCTATTCCTATATGGATCGTGCCGCTCAGCAACAGGTGAATATTCATGATGGAATTGAAGATACTTTACGTTTGTTTGCGTTTAAACTCAAACACGGCATTAAAGTCAAGCGGCACTACGATACAAACCTTGCGAAAATTGAGGTTTTTGGCAGCGAGTTAAACCAAGTTTGGACCAATTTAATCGATAACGCCATCGATGCTTTGAGTGAGGGAACGCCGTCGGATGCGCCACCACAAATTGCGATTCGCACTTGTCAAAAAGAAGATGTCCTGCGTGTAGAAATCGAAGATAACGGTCCGGGTATTCCACCCGATGTCAAAAATCGCATTCTCGAACCTTTTTTTACGACTAAAGCGATGGGGAAAGGGTCTGGACTGGGGCTTGATGTTGTGCGGCGGATCGTCGAAAATCGTCATGGCGGCAGTCTCGCCATTGAGTCCGAACCGGGACGAACTTGTTTTGCTGTGTTGTTGCCTCTATCCCGTTGACGTTAGATTAAATGCAATTTTTCGCGGTTGATTGAAAATTGGAAAGCTAACGACAAAACCGTCCGCTTCAGAACGATCTGCGATCGCGTCCGGCTTGGGAATTGCTAACTTTATTCAAGATCGCCAAGCCGTGGAAAATGAGTTGAACGCGATCGCAACCTCCTCCGAAAGTCTGAGGATAGTCAACGAACGAAGTCGCGCTCCCATCTCATTTGCGTCAGACATTATTTTGTAGGCAATAAACTCGATACTAAGGCATAAATATAGAGCGTCAATATCAAAAAAAATATGATAATATTGGCGTTAATTAAATAAAATTTTATGCTTAAGATGAAAAGTCAGCATATTTACTTATCTAAGTCTTCTCTAAAATGGTGGCGCTTATTATTTATTAGTGTTATTATCGTTGGAATTTGCTTCCGCTTTGTTAACATAGATAAAAAAGCTTATTGGATTGATGAAGTTTTTACATCTCTCAGAGTTTCTGGCTATCATTCTGAAGATGTACAACCTTTTAGAACGGGTGAGGAGTTCGGAGTTGAAGAGCTACAAAAATTACAAAAAATCGATCCAGAGAGAGGAATAGATAACACGTGGGAAGCTTTAAAAACTCATCCAGAACACACTCCCCTTTACTTCGTATTAGCTAGATTTTGGAGAAACGCTTTCGGAGATTCCGTCACCGCGAAGCGCAGCTTACCAATTTTCCTAAGTTTATTCGCATTCCCTTGTATTTATTGGCTTTGTCGAGAGTTGTTCGGTTCCTCCTTAGCTTGCTGGCTTGCTCCAGCACTCTTAGCCATTTCTCCCTTACACTTGCTCTACGCTCAAGAAGCACGTCACTATAGTTTATGGGTTGTGACGACTTTACTGTCGAGTGCGGCTCTATTGCGAGCAGTACGAATTCAAACTACGCTTAGTTGGATAACTTATACTCTGACTGCGACACTCGCTCTTTATACTTCCTTATTTTCGGTTTTGGTGGGTTTGAGTCATGGAATTTATGTTATTCTTCTCGGACGGTTTAGGCTAACTCGATTGGTGATTTCCCATGTCTTGGCAGGGTTGGCAACTCTCTGTCTTTTTACACCCTGGTTGTGGATTATGGTTTCCAATTATTCCCAGTTGCAAGAAAGTGTAGAACACAAACAATTTAAAGTGTCGTTATCTTTTTTGATAAGCCAATGGATTTTAAATTTGACGCGAAATTTCATTGATATTCAATTTGGTATTGCCGACCCCTTTAAATTGGAGTTGAGTCTCGCTCGACCTTCAGGCTATTTTGCTCTTCCCGTTTTGATTTTGGTTATTTACGCGGGTTACTTTATCGTTCGCCAAGCCTCGCCGAAAGTTTATTTGTTTATCTTTTCCTTGGTGACTTTAACCGGATTGACTTTTGCAGTTCTAGATATTGTAGACGATGGACTGCGCTCGGTCGTTCCTCGCTATTTACTTCCGTGTTACTTAGGCGTTCACATTGCAGTTGCTTATTTGCTTGCTTGTAAGCTCAGTTCGAGAACGGAGAAATCGAGGAAATTTTGGTCGTTGACTGTAATTAGTTTAATCGTCGCAGGATTATTTTCATGTGCTGTGATTTCTCAAGGGGAGACTTGGTGGAACAAATATAGCGATTATTATAATCCAGAAGTGGCAGAATTAATCAATGAAGTTAACAGAGAAAATAAAACTCTCCTTATTAGCAACCACGTTTCGCGCATTTTTACTCTTAGCTATTTGCTCGATCCAAGTCTCAGAATAAAAGCCAGTAGAAATGCAGAAAATATTAAGGAAATTGATTCTAGTTTTGATTCGATTTTAGTTTATACTAGCCGACAGCGCCGACTTTCTCGAAAATTTAGAGAGCAGTTGAAAGAAAAGTATCAAGTCGAATTGAAGCGCTTATATAAAAGAAAACTGGACTATAGAAATCGTATCATTTCTGTTTGGAAATTTCAAAAATATAATGAGCGATAGTGCGTCCGGTCTAAAGGCGATCGCCAAATCCAAAAACGATCGCGAAGATGCCCTCCTCGACTGGCTGGAAGACTATAGGCGCGAGCGAGGTCTGGCAGGCAACAGGCAACAAAAACACTTAAATTTGCTTAATATCACTGATGATAAAGCCACTTTTAGGAATCGTTGGCATCCTTAATAAACTAATTTCTAAATTCTGTCTGGGTACGCTATATTCGAGAGATTGGGTTAGGAAATTTAGCGTTACCTTCATGAGTTCAATGGTAATCCACTCCCCCGGACAACGATGATTCGTGTGATGATTGCCTCCCCCTTGAGGAATAAAATTAAAAGGACTTTCATTCCACTGACGAAACCGTTCTGGCAAAAATATATCAGGCTTTGACCACAATTGGGGATCGCGGTTAGTGCCATATAGGTCGAGAAGCACTCTTCTCCCCTTGGGAAAATGATATCCTTGCCAATCAAACTCTTGCCAAACGCGCGCTGAAGTAAATGGGAAAAAGGGATAAAATCGGCGAACCTCTTGCACAAACCATTCTTGATATTCCTCTTCGCTGGTTTGCAAAAGCTGCCGACATTCAGGATGTTCGTATAAAGCTAATGCGGCAAAGGTGATATATCGAGCGATCGCTACCGTAGGTCGCAATACGTTAATTAACTCCACGGCTGCAATGCGTTTATCTAGCAATTTTCCGTCCAAGCTGCGATGCAAAGCAATTACATGAGTTGCACTTTCTTTCGGTATCTCTAATTGTTGGTTGCGCACCTGTTCGATAATGTCTTCGATCCATTTTTCTGCTTTTTTACGGCTCTGCCTACCTCGCCAGTGTCGGGGACCCACTGCTCCCGAGCCATCAATCATTGCCTCTAATTCATCAGTTCTTTGCTTGACTTCTGACTCGGGAAGGGGAACGCCAGTCCAAGCACAGACGGCACGACACAAGACGGTTTGCGCTTCTTCAAACAGCACTACCTTGTCCATTTTTTCCCATTTTTGGGCATAAGTATGCCACCAATTCTCTGTCAAATCTGCCAACTTCTTGATACTCTCGTCGGTCATCAGAGACATAAACATCTGCTTCCGATGGTGATGAGCATCCCCATCCATTCCTTGGACACCACCTTGACCAAACAAGGTTTTGTTTATCCTTTTAGGAGCAGCATTTTTGCGGGTGAACTTTTCAGGATCGTAAAAAACTTTAGCGGCTTCCTCTCCTTTAAAACAAATGGTTTTTTCGAGCAAAATTCGAGTTTGAAAAATATCTGATTGATAGCGTTGACATCTTTTAGAGATGAATTCATAGCCGTCAATTGCCAAGGCTATCGTGCTATCTAAAGTGCGTTCTTCGGGAATAGGTGACATAAAAGTACAAATTGTTATTTTGAGGCGATCGCATTTCCATTTGAGAGTGCTATGTACTTTAGCAAGTTGTGAATAGAGTCTTCTTCTATCTAAAGTAAGATTGAAGAAAGCCTCTTACTTGATTTTCGTTAAAAAGACTTTCTCAAAGTAAATATTTGACAAATTGTTTAAATTAAGTTTTGTGTCGCAGCTAACTCCCCCATTGGATAGAAGTCATCTTTCCGAGCCAACAGCACATATCGGCTGTGGCAAGTCTACCGAATTGCTGCGCCTCGGAGACGAACTGGAACGGGACTGGTTTTATCCAACTAACTTCTCCCCGCGAATTGAAGCATCTAATAATTCCATTGGATGCTTTAAACAAATGTCTTTTCCTTTCAGCCGTAAATGCTTGACAATTTGCAGCGAACAACCCGGATTGGCAGAAGCAATGACTCGAGCGCCGGTGTTCAACAAATTTTCCACTTTCTGCTGACCCAATTCATCGGCAATTTCCGGTTGAAGCATATTATAAACACCTGCGCTGCCGCAACACAAGGCTGCATCAATAGGTTCTTTTAATTTTACCCCCGGAATTTGTTGCAACAATTGGCGCGGTTGTACGCTAATTTTTTGCCCGTGCAATAAATGACAAGCATCTTGATAGACCATTGTCAAGGAATCGTCAGTTAAAGGGTTCAATTTTGTCGTTAAACCCACTTCCGCCAAAAACTCTTGTACGTCTTTCACTTTTGCCGCAAACTGCTTTGCTTTTTCTCGATATTCGGGGTCGTCTTCGAGAATATGACCGTATTCCTTAAGCGTATGTCCGCAACCGGCAGCGTTAATAATAATGGCATCTAGATCTAACCCTTCAAAGCGATCGATGGTTTGTCTTGCTAACTCTTTGGCTTGGTTTTCTTGACCTTGGTGAGCGGGAAGAGCGGCACAACATCCTTGATTTTTGGGGATGACAACTTCGCAGCCATTGGCGGTTAAAACGCGCGCCGTCGCTTCATTCACTGGCGAGAAAAAGAGTTGTTGAACGCAGCCTAAGATCGTGCCGACGCGATATCTTTTCTCGCCTTGTGCCGGAATAACATCGGGATAATTATTCCACAAATTCTTAAGTTCGATTTTAGGTAAAATGGCTTCCATTGCAGCCAAACGCGGAAAGAAATTCTTCAGTAACCCCGTTGCTCGAACTAACTTTTGTAAGCCAATGGTTTGATACACCCACAGCAAAACTAGTAAGGGACGCAAGCGATTGGGATAGGGAAACAAATTAAAGATTAAGGCTCGAATAATACGATCGCCTAAATTTCGAGGTTGATTGCGTTCGACTTGGGGGCGAGTTGCAGCGATGAGTTTATCGTATTCTACGCCAGAAGGACAGGTGGTGACGCAGGCGAGACAGCCCAAACAAGAGTCGAAATGTTGGGTTGTTGCTTCGTTTAATTCTGCTTCTCCTTTATTAATGGCATCCATTAAATAAATGCGCCCTCGCGGAGAATCCATTTCTTTGCCGATGACGCGATAACTCGGACAGGTTGATAGGCAAAATCCGCAGTGAACGCAGGTATCGATGAGTTCGGGTTTGGGCGGCTTTTTGCTATCAAAACCTTGAGTATCTTGTTCGAGTTGGGCTTGATAGTTAAAGCTCTTTGAATCGTTAGACGGTTTTAAGGGAGATTCAGAGGTTTGCATGAATTTTAGTTAATTTAGAGTTTAAAGTTTGCCAACAAAGCGGTTTGGACTTAAAATAGTTTTAGGATCGAATTGGTGTTTAATTTTACCCATTAATTCTAGGGCATTGCCGGTATAGCCCCAAGGTTCGAGTTGGGTTTTGAGGCTGGCAGGGGCTTCGAGAAGGGTGAGAAAGCCTCGGTTTTCTTGACAAAATGTTCGCAGTTTTTGGATGGAGGGAAACTTGCTATCTGGAGTTAAATACAATCGCCCCAATCCTACGCCGCAATGAATAACGCCGAGTCCTGTTTTTTGGGTAATGGAGTCGAGATTGTTGAGGAAGGGAATTGCAGCAGTGGGAGTTATACCAATTTTACAGACGATCGCGTCGCTGGAATTGGGGTTTTCCACGAGCTGTTTTAGGCGATTCCACAGTTGAATTTCATCCCTCTCGCGATAGAGATGAGTCGTCAAACCCAATTTTTGCGCGATCGCGGCCACCTGAGTTGTTTGTTCCCTAACGCTCTCGGCCATACTCCCAAAACGCGCGATCGCGGCCATCCCTTCCCCTAACCCCAACTCCCCAACCACCGCCCCAGAGAGCAAGTCAGCGCGCATAGGGGCGAGATTTGAGGCGATCAGGGCGCGATCGCAAGCCTCAATTCCCTCCGGTTCGCCCACAACCGCGATCGTCTCCGAAGCGGATGGGATGGGGTAAGTCCGCAACGTAACCTGCGTAATTACTCCTAAAGTTCCATAAGAACCTGCAAACAATTTCATCAAATCGTAACCCGCCACATTTTTAACAACGCGCCCTCCCGCCTTAGCAATTTGTCCGTCCGCGCGCGCGAAAGAAAGACCGAGAACGACATCTCGCACGCCGCCATAGCGCTGTCGCCACGAGTCTCCCGTTGCCACAATACCGCCAATTGTAGACGACTGGGAATAGGCGGAAACAAGGGGTAAAAATTGACCGGTTTGAGCGAGAATTGTTTGTAAGTCAGCCAGTTTAACCCCCGCTTCCACTGTAACGGTTAAGTCTCCGATGGCGTGTTCGAGAATGCGGTTGAGATTTTGGGTACTCACGGCGATCGCGATCGCCTCGGGAATTAAACCACCCCAACTCAGTTTACTGCCATTGCCACACGCCAGAACCGGCCAAGTATGGCGATGGCACGCCTCGATAACCTCAGCGAGACGGTTTTCAGTACGAGGAGAAACAAGACAAACCGGAGGTGTAGAGGCAGCAATAGTCCTTTGCAGTTTCTCCTGCCACTCCCCAGAAAGATCGTCCCACACCGTCACGTCGGAGTTAGAGAAGTCAAGGGCAGCAGCAATTTCGGTTTGAGAATAGGGAGGAGAAGCGATCGCGTTCATAATTGGGGCAGGGGGCAGTGGGGAGATGGGCAGTGGGGAGGTGGGGAAGTGGGGAAGAGGATGCCAATAACCAATGATTAAACTAGGTTTTAGGTTCCAGAACAAATGACAAATGACAAATGACAAAGGACCAAGAACAAGCCTCTATACTAAAAGGATAATCCTGGAGCGAGACAAAGGAAACGCAATCTATGGTCACTTCTCCATCATCCCCCACCAGCGATCGCGCCACGGAATTGGCCGAATGCGGTTGGCGCGTTGTCACCGAGACCCAACCTGATGGTACGATAACTTTTACTAACATCCCCCTGACCCCTGAAGAATTTCTCCATCCCCAGGAAGGTTTTCACTTGCCCAACAGTACCTTTCACGACGACATTGCCGGCTACGTCAAAGATATTTTGACGCGCCGCTATGCCAATGACCCCACCGTTGGCATTTTCCGCGACTTATTAATTGAGTGGAATATTGTAGGTCAAGGAAACCTGTGTCCCGATACTTTTGTTGCCTTTGGCATTAAGAATAAAGACCAAAATCGGTCTACATTTATTGTTGCCAATGAAGGGGTACGTCCTAGCTTTGTTTTAGAAGTGGTTTCTCCGCGCTATCGCAAACAAGATCGAGAGACAAAGGTTGTCGAATACGCTCGCACTCGAGTCCAAGAATACGTTATTGTCGATCGCCGTCGTCGTCGTAAACAATGGGTTGAGGAAGTTTTGGGCTATCGCCTGACTGAAGGCA
This sequence comes from Cyanobacteriota bacterium, assembly GCA_034189065.1. Classification (GTDB taxonomy): domain Bacteria; phylum Cyanobacteriota; class Cyanobacteriia; order Cyanobacteriales; family Spirulinaceae; genus FACHB-1406. Next base: position 16,443 of record JAXHVQ010000023.1, on the reverse strand, counting down.
TTTATCAAGCTATTGTACCCGATGAGGAGGGGCGAATTCGTTGCGATACAGTGGGACTCTTAATGAGTTTTCAGGAGGGATGTTTAATAGTTGAGGATGCCGAGACTGGCGAACGCTTGCTTTCGTCTTTAGAGCTGGAAACCGCGAATCAAGAGTTGGAAACCGCGAATCAAGAATTGGAAACCGCAAATCAAGAGTTGGAAACGGCAAAGAAATCTGCTCAACAACAAGCTGAAGAGATGGCGGCTCAATTAGAGCGCTATCGAGAACGCTTTGGAGATTTATCGGATCGTTCGTAATTTGTTACTGAAAATTGATGATTACTGTTATCGTTAAACTTTTTGCTGCTTATCAAGAAGCTTACAAATCGAGCGAACTCAAACTTCAATTTCCGCCCGAAACTCCCGTATCTGCGGTATTGGATTATTTAATTGTCCAACATCCAGGACTCGAACGCTGGCGCGAAGTTACTCGTTTCGGGGTCAATCTTCAATTTGCCGATGGCGATACCATTCTGCACGATGGCGATGAGGTGGTTTTGATTCCTCCTGTGAGCGGCGGCTGAGTTTTAAGCTCCGTTTTTACTCGACCGGCAATATTTGGCACACCAAAAAGCAGTCTACTTTGCTTTGGGACTGCGTATAAGTCTGATAACTATATTGTTTAACTAAGCGGGTAACGCGATTCGAACGCGCGACATTCACCTTGGCAAGGTGACGCTCTACCACTGAGCTATACCCGCAATGCTTTAAATTTGTAGCTTTTTAAGTATGGCAAAGTTTCGCCAGATTGTCAACATCACAGAATCCGACTCGCTCGAAGGCGGGGCGACGGAGGTCTGAAACCTGGATATGGCAGGAATTTCAGCGCTAAAAAAGTCTCGATTCATTGAAGATTGCCAGCAGTATTGAACTCAAGACAAAATCAAATTCAGCATTTGTTAAGGTCGTCGGGTTAAGGTGAAAAGAGAGTCGCTTTCGGTCATTGATGGCGAACCCAAATGTTGAAATTGGAGACGAGACCAAATCAATGCGTCGCTACTTAATCCTCGCCACTCTAACTTTTCTCCTGATAACAACCGCCTTACCAACAGTGGCACAATTTGAAGTAGGCGTTCTGCCTGCAACTACCTCGGAAATCGATCGCGGCCGCCAACTCTACCAAAATGGCCAGTTGGCTGGAGCGGTGCAACTGTGGGAGCAAGCGGCGCAAGGGTTGGAAGAACGAGGAGAAAGGGTTCAAAGCGCGCTATGCTATAGCTATTTGGCGATCGCGTACCAAGATTTGGGCGAGTGGGAAGCGGCTCAAAATGCGATGGCGCAGGCGGAAACCCTCGGACAAAGCCGAGACGAACCCCTGCTACACGCCAAAATCCTCAACGCCAGGGGCAGTCTCCAACTCAACCAAGGAGACGCTCGAAACGCGATCGCAACTTGGCAACAAGCCGAACAATACTACCGCGCCGCCGGAGATACCAACGGCATTGTCCTCAGTCAAATCAATCAAGCCCAAGCCTTACAAACCCTGGGATTGTACCGACGGGCCAAACAAAAACTCGAAACCCTCAATGGCGATTTAGCCGCTTTGCCCGACTCCCTCCTCAAAGCGAGGGGATTGAGCAGTTTGGGTGCGGCGTTACAGGTTATTGGCGATAGCGAACAGTCCCAAACTGTCCTCGAAAAAAGTCTCGAAATCGCGCAAAAACTCAACTCCCCCGCTGATGCGAGCGAAATCCTCTTTCGACTGGGAAATGCCGCGCGATCGCAGTCCCAAATAGAAGACGCGATCGCATTTTACCAACAAGCCAGCGCCATTGCTCCCCAGCCTCAAACTCGACTCGAAGCCGATCTCAATCAACTCAGCCTCCTCGTTGGCAGCCAACAAATCCAACAAGCACAGCCCCTAATTGAGTCAATTCGAGCCCGTCTCGCCCAATTGCCTCCCAGTCGTTGGAGCGTTTACGCCCGAGTCAATTTAGGCGAAAGTTGGATAAAACTGAGGGAAAAATCCAACAATTCGCCCCAAATCGCCCAACTGTTAGCCCGCGCCGTCCAACAAGCCCGTTCGTTGAAAGATGCTAAAGCAGAAGCCTATGGGCTGGGACAATTAGGGTATTTGTACGAACAGACGGGACAAGACACCGAAGCATTGGAATTAACAGAAGCGGCGATCGCGATCGCGCAAAACCTCCAAGCACCAGCCCTAGCAGCGCCGTGGTATTGGCAGCAAGGACGACTCCTGGGCGCGCGAGGAAACACCGAAAATGCGATCGCGGCCTACGAACAAGCCGTTGATACTCTCGAATTTCTGCGTCAGGATTTAGTTGCCGTTACGCCCGACGCTCAATTTTCTTTTCGAGAACGAGTCGAACCGGTGTATCGTCAGTTGGTGCAACTGCTGTTGCAAGATGTCGATAGCCTTGCCCCAGAGTTGCAACAACAGCGCCTCCAACGCTCCCGACAAGTCATTGAGGCGTTGCAACTGGCGGAGTTGGAAAACTTTTTTCGCGAAGCCTGTCTCACCTACGAAGCCCAACCCATCGACGAAATCGATAGCCAAGCTGCTGCATTTTATCCCATTGTCCTCGATGGGCGTTTGGAAACGATCCTTTCGGTTCCCGGCGAGCCGTTGCAACATTACGGCACCGAGCTTTCGCCAGAAGCAGCCGAAACTGTTTTCCGGGAGTTGCGTCAATCGCTCAATCTCAGTTTCGCCCCTTCTGAGGGATTGCCTCCCGCGCAAAAGTTATACAATTGGTTAGTTCGTCCGGCGGAAGCGGCATTGCAGCGCCAAGGGATTAAAACTTTAGTGTTTGTTCTCGATGGATTTTTGCGCAGTTTGCCAATGGCGGTTTTGCACGATGGGGAGCAGTATTTGGTTGAAAAGTATGCTGTTGCCCTCAGTCCGGGTTTGCAATTGCTCGAAAGTCAGCGCGCTGTTGTGGGCGATCGCGCTCTGACTCTTGCGGGGGGTTTAGCCGAGGCCCGTCAGGGTTTTGCAGCCTTGCCAGGAGTTGAAGTTGAGTTGCAAGAAATTACTCAAACTCTGCCCGCGCAAGTTTTGTTGAATGAAACGTTTATTCGTCCGACGTTTCGAGAGCGAATTGAAGGCGATACTTTTTCTGTGGTTCATTTGGCAACCCACGGACAGTTTAGTTCTAAGGCAGAGGAGACGTTTATTTTGACGTGGGACGGACGTATTGAGGTGAAGGAATTGGATGCCCTATTGCGGGGGAAACGCGATCGCGATCCCATTGAGTTGCTCGTTCTCAGCGCTTGTCAAACGGCGAAAGGCGACGAGCGGGCGGCTTTGGGGTTGGCGGGGGTGGCAGTGCGATCGGGGGCGAGAAGTACGGTGGCGACGTTATGGTCGGTACAGGATCGTTCGACAGCTCGGTTAATGTCCGAGTTTTATCGCCGCTTAGTCCGAACCGATTTGACGAAAGCCGAAGCATTGCGCCAAGCTCAGTTAGTTTTATTGCGATCGCGCAATACCCGCCACCCTTATTATTGGGCTCCTTTTGTTTTGGTGGGCAATTGGCTTTGAAATTACGCTGATATTGGGGGATTTTAGATTGAATCCTAAAATCTGACACCCAAACTCTTCAAAAAGCAGAAATCCCGTAAGTGATTTCCGAACTGCTCTTTGCAAAAAATATTGAGTGGGCTAAAACAGGAATGACTTTATTGCCTTAACTCGGTTTAAAAATTAAATTTTTGCACGGACAATGACGAATAACCATAAACTCCCCCGTTTTTTAGCTTATTTGATTGGATTTGTTTTCCTAGAACTATCTCTTGTTAGATTGCCCGTTTTAGCACAGTCTCCAGGGAACGCCAACAACTCTATTGCCGAGGACGCGATCGCCTTTGATGAAAATTTCGATCCCCCAGGAGATGGAGAACCCGAAGATACTGTCGGTGCGGGATCGCGAGACGGGACGCGCTGTTTGCCAGAGGAACAACCCATCCGCGCGATAATGCCCGATCGCAATTACGGGCTAACTTCAGAAGCACATCCGTCTATTTTTGTCAACTTACCCGAAACATCTGCCAAACAGGTGGTGTTGAGTTTCAAAGACGAAGCGGGAAATCGATCTCCACGAGTGATGTTCCCCATTCCCTCAGAAAGCGGAATGGTCAGTTTTGCTCTTTCTCAAGACAAAGCACCTCTCATTCCCGGTAAAAATTATCAGTGGTCTTTAGTTTTTGTTTGTGGCGAAAGCATTCAACCCGACGATCCTCTATTGACGGGGTGGGTACAGCGCGCGATACCCTCGCCTGAAGTGGAAAGCGAACTCGCCCTTATGTCCCAACTCGAACGCGCCCAATGGTACGGCGCGCGGGGATATTGGTACGATTTGGTAGAAGTCATGGAAGGGATTTTGCGATCGCAACCCCAAGACGAGGCAGTAGAAGCGCTTTGGGAAGACTTGTTGGTTTCCGTTGGGTTGGATGCGATTGTTATTCGTCATTAGTCATTCGTCATTAGTCGTTAGCTTTGTAGGGTGGGCAAGATAAAACTTCTTCAGTTGTTATGAAAAAGAAAAACCTTTTGCCCGCCATTGCCAAAATAATACAGGTCAAAAAACCGGCTTCAGTTTAGCGTTAAAAACTGAATTTGGGGAACGAGGGGATCTTCAACCAAACCTAATCCCTGAAATCCCCAACGTTGAAGCAAACTTTTGAGGTTCGTTCCTGCTATTGACTCGACTCCGAAGCGCTCGGCTACCCCTGCGCCGTGTTGGTTGAGATAGCTAAGGGCTTCATAATGCTCTTTAAAAAGCAACAAAAATCCTGTCTCATTTTGTCCATCGCTACGAGGACGAGCTACTAAATATTGACCGTCTTTGTTTGAGCGAAGGAGGTAGTGAGTTTGGCTAAACATAATTGGTCATTGGTTGTTGGTCATTTGTCATTTGCAGCTTGCCTATCCAATATCCGATTTTCTACTTTAAATTCTCTAACTTAATCCTGGGATCGACAGCTTTCAGCAATAGATCGGCGAGTAAATTGCCTAAAATTAACATTGCTGCACCCATTACCAAACTCCCCATTACGAGATATAAATCTTGTCGGCGCACGGCATCTAAAATTAATCGTCCCAAACCGGGCCAGTTAAAGAAAAATTCGGCAATAAATGCGCCGCTGAGCAAACCTGCAAACTCGAATCCTAAAATCGTAATGAGGGGATTAATGGCATTGCGTAAAGCATGGATGTAAATGACTTTATTTTCGGGCAAACCTTTAGCCCTCGCCGTTTGAATATAGTCTTGGCGCAAAACGTCGAGAAGTTCCCCGCGCATCAGGCGCTGTAACCCGGCAAAGCTGGTGATACTTAGAGCAATAGTCGGTAAAATCATGTGCCAGCCAATATCGAGGACTTTTCCGAGGGGAGAAAAGTTATTGTGATTAACGCTTGTCATTCCTCCGACGGGAACGAGAGGCGATAGATTTTGGGCCAAAATGAGCAACAATAAGGCTGTGATGAAACTGGGAAATCCTTGTCCCATGTAACTAAGAACCCGCAGGACGCGATCGCTTAAACGATTTTGCCGAACCGCCCCAATAATTCCGAGGGGAATGGCGATCGCCCACGTTAAAATAATTGAGGAAATGGCGAGGAGTAAGGTATTAAATATGCGTTCGCTGAGTAAGGAAGCGACCGATCGCGAGTACACAAAACTCTCGCCAAAGTTCAGCTCTGTGATGACATTACTTAACCATTTCCAGTACCCTCGAGCCACCCAAGTTAACCAGGGGATTGTAAAGCCTTGGGGGGGTTGGTTGTCGAGACCGAATTCCTCAGCGAGTTCTTGGAGGCGTTCGGGGGAAATTTCGGGATTTTGTCTGAGTCCGTCTAAGTAATCGCCGGGAGCCAGTTGAATGATTAAAAAGCTGAGTGCAGAAACCAGTAATAATGTCAAGAGCGCTTGCAAAAATCTCTTGAGAATATAGAGGAGAGTTTCACTATCGATCGCGGAAGTTAATCCGTTGAAGCGATCGCGAGCTGAAATGGCTTTAGAAGTCATACTTTGTCCTTTGTCCTTCGTCCTTTGTCCTTCATCAACGGATGTCGTTTGTTGTGTGCCGCCAACGGATAAAGGGCGGCACTGTTTGCTTTGTCCTTTGTCTTTCGTCCTTGGAAAAGTAGAGTTGGCAACTAATGACCAATGACTAACGACTAATGACCAACGACCAATAATTAATACTCAGTCAACGTCACAATAGGAACATCATTCAGAAGCGATCGCCCGCCTAAATCCCGTAGCTCAATGATAAACGCAAACCCCAACACTTGACCGCCCGCCTTTTCCACTAAGTCTGCCGTGGCTTTAGCCGTGCCTCCAGTGGCGATGAGATCGTCAACAATCAAAACGCGATCGCCTTCATTAAACGCATCTTGATGTACCTCGAGGCAATCAGAACCGTATTCAAGGTCATATTCGACGCGATGCACCCGGGCAGGCAACTTTCCCGACTTGCGCACCGGCACAAAGCCAGCCTGAAATTGATAGGCTAGAGCTGGAGCAAACACAAACCCCCGAGATTCCATGCCAACAATGCAGTTGGGCGCAAAACCAGCTTCTTCGCACTTGCGGTGAAGGGTGTCTAAGGCATAGCGCAACCCTTGAGGGTCTCGTAATAAAGTTGTAATGTCCCGAAAAACAATTCCAGGTTTGGGAAAATCTGGTATGTCGCGAATGAGAGATTTAATATCCATTGAAGGAAAAGTAAACAATAGGAGGTTAGTTACGATGCGGTTGGCGACGTTTGCAAAAAATATTGTAGCCGATCGCCCCCACCGTCGCCGTTAAGATCGCCCCCACCGTCGTCCCCACCGTCGCCTCTACCGAGCAACCCTGAAAAAATAGTACACTCTTTATGCTAACCTCCGCCCCCGACAGCGCGATCGCTCCCCTTTAACCCCCACCTCTTACATTAAATTTGCACTTACTTATGAGTGATTCTGTAAACGTCATGTCCGCCAACAGCGCGCCTACCCAATCTAAACCTTATGTTTTAGAGGGTTTGCCCGATCCTCCCCTCGTTGAGCAAGGGTGTTCGTTGCGGGTGAAGCAAAGGCTCGATTTAATTTTATTAGCCTTGGAAGCTCTCGACTTGGGAGGTTCGGAGAAAATGCTAGCAACGGCTAAAGACTTAGGTCTCGACGAAATTATTAAACATCGAGTATTTTTGTGGAATCTACGCCGAACTAACCCCTGGCGGCGTTCTCGCAGTCGCGGACAGATGAGCGTTGACGAGGCAAAAGCGCTAACCATTATTGCCTGTTCGCGAGCGCGCCAACTCACCGTTCCCATTCGCCAACTGCTACTCGCCGAACAGCAAATTCGCGAAAAACGCTTGCCCCTCGAACAGCATTTTCGCCTATCGGAGTATCTCGAACGGTTTCGGGCGCATTTCAGCAGTCGCATGAACCCCCGGCGCGCCCGCATCGCGGCTTACAATGCCGATGCTCGCGAGTTAAATGAATTGGCTCTATCGCTGTTAAATCAGTTACTATTTTGCACGGGAACGTCTGGAATGCAGCGATTTTGGATTAGTTTATTTGATGGAGAGGTGGCGTGAGAAGAGTTCGGGGTTCAGAGTGCTGAGTTTTGAGTGATGAGTTCTGGATTCTGAATTCTTCTATTCTTCCATTCTGAATTCTTCTATTCTTCCATTCTAAATTCTCCCATTCTCCCATTCTGAATTCTTCTATTCTCCCATTCTCCCATTCTTCCACAATGACAACAATTCGCCGTCAGTATAGCTTGCCCAACTGTACCCTCGTCGTGGAGGGACTTAGCGACGCAATGGGTCAGGGAACGGTTGAAGTCGGACGACCGTTACTCTCAACTGCCTTTAGTGCAGAGTGTATCTTTGCGGGGGTCGATCGCCGCTTGAGTGGCGGACGAGAGTTCCTCAATAGTTTAACTCGTTCGGTCAGCGCCTACGCTCAAGAATTTTTAAGCGGTATTCGCCATCCTTCCGCCCACGACGAAGGGTCGCAAATTGTCAGTTTTACGCGCGGCGAAGATTCTCACATCCATCATTTAGTTTGGCACCCCGAAGCCGATGCCAACGCAGGGGGAGGAACCCCAGAACCGGTTTCTCTCGACCTAAATACCGTACAACTGTTTGATTTGGTGGAGGCCATCGATCAGTTGTTAGCCGACAGTCGCACGCTACCCGATTTGACAGTGGCCCTTACCCCCGTCAGTCGCCGCTATCGTAAGGCGGATATTCCCGTCGCCCAGCGTACCGCCCCGGCGATTTTGGGCGTGGCGAGTTTGGCAGTGGCGGCGGTTGCGCTGTTTATGCTGCCCATTCCCCAACAGATCGAGGAACCTAAACCCGCCGAACAAGAACAGGTTGAAGGGGAAGAAACTCCCTCTCCTGACGAAGAACCTGTGGCTGGGGCCCCTCCCACTCCCGTCGAACGTTCAACGCCGTCATCGGAAGAATCGCCTTCTGCTGAATCGTCGGAAGAGTCGCTTTCAGCAGAAGAAATTGAGGAAGCGATCGCGCGCGCTTCCCAAATTACCGATCCCACGACGGTTCGTTTTATCGAACGCGATTTGCGCAGGCAGTTGGATGAGGCTTGGGAGGATCGCGATCGCATCGATCGCGATCTTGAATATCGCGTTTCTGTGGCGCGAGGGGGCGCAATTGTCGCTTTTGAACCGGTTGAGGATACCCCCGAAAATGCCGCCGAACGCACGCCGCTGCCCGATTTGCGCTACACGCCGACGGATTTGGGCGAAAAAGAGGAAATTGCCGATTTTCGCGTCGTTTTTACCGACCGTTCTGTTTTGCAAACCAGCCCTTGGTTTGGCTATCAGGGCGAACCCACCCTCGGTCCAGAAATTGAGGATCGTTCTGCGTTGAGGCGTTTGAACGAAGAACTCTACGATCGCATTCGCGAAGATTGGGAGGGAGTGCCTTCCTACGACGACGATTTGGTGTTTCGGGTGGGCGTGACGGAAGAGGGCGCGATCGCCGATTACGAACCGGACAATCAAGCTGCCTACGATTTTGCGGATGAAACTCCCCTCCCCGATTTAGTCAATCCAGAAGCGGCGGGAATTGAGGAAGGAGAAAATCTCGTCCCCCAAGAACCTTTGGCTCAATTTAAAGTCGTGTTTAAGCCTAGCGGCGTACTAGAAGTGAGTCCCGTGCGCGGGTTGTAGGCGAGGCGATCGGCGGGAGTAGGGACGTTCAATTGAACGTCCCTACAAATTGAACGTCCCGGAGAGAGCGCGCGATGGATTTAAATTCTGGGCCATTTATTGTTTACGTTTCATTTGAAAACGCTATAAAGTTGACTATAGATGATTGATGGGATAATGAGGTGGCGGGGCAATCCATCTGTCGCCATTGCGAGCGAGAATTGGTATAAAAATTCGATTTGTCTAGATTCTCAACCCGTTTTAACGGGTTTTAGCTTTTAGCCCGAAATTGATTTCGGTGCTCTTAAATCAGCGTCATTTCTAAATTCTCATATTCTAAATTCTTCCATTCCAAATTAGTAAATTCTCCCCTAAACGAGAATTTCTTAACTTAAAAGAAGATGTAATATATGATAGAAAAAACAATATTGCTCGTGCAGATGTAGGGTAAAATGCTCCAATTAAAATCGTGGCAATGGGCTATACTCGCAACGCCGATCGCGGCCGTCGTTCTCTTTCTACTCGTCGCGGCGGGATTCCAAATTCATGCCTGGGGTCTCAACTGGATTTGGGCAATTTTCACCCTCATTTTAGTCGGCTGGCGATGGCTATTGGTGCGGTGGACGAACCCCGTCATTTCCAGCCTCGAAACCGCCCTCGCCCGGGCCGATGCAGAACTCGAACAAATTGAAGCCGTTGGAGAGGCAGACCCCACAGTCCCAGCCTCCGAAGAAGCCACCCAACAGGCAGAAAGCGCACTTTCTACAGTGCTAAAGTCAACACAAGACGACCCGCCGTTGTGGGAAGATTGGGGGACGTTTTGGCAGCGATGCCAGGAACTCGTCGTCGCGATCGCCCACATCTACCATCCCGAAGTTAAATATCCCCTCCTCAATATTTACATCCCCCAAGCTTACGGCTTAATTCAAGGAACCACCGAAGACCTCAATCGCTGGATGAGTCAACTTTCCCCAGCCCTCAATCAAGTTACCGTCGGTCAAGCGTACCAAGCCTACGAGGTGTATCGCAAACTCGAACCGTCGGCGCGCAAACTCTGGAAAGTGTGGAATTGGGCGCAATGGGTTATCAACCCCGCCGTCGCTGTTACCCAAACCGCCAGCAAAAAAACAAGCGATCGCGCCGAGCGGCAACTGTTAGTTAACTTAGGTCAATCTTTACGAGAAGCCGCCTTGCGCAACCTCGCCCGTCAAGCGGTTGCCCTGTATGGCGGCGGGGTACTGCCGGGAATGACAGCGACGGCGACAACACCCTCTCTCCCCAAAGCCAAAACCCAAACCCTACGCGACATCCTCGCCCAAGCCGAACCGGTAGAAGCCGTCGAACAAAAACCCGTCAACATTTTACTCGTCGGACGCACGGGCGCGGGAAAAAGCAGTTTAATTAATACCCTTTTTCAAAGCGATAAAGCCGAAGTCGATGTTTTACCCAGTACCGATCGCATCCAAAATTACCATTGGCAAAGTGACACTGCCGAAAGTCTGACGCTGTGGGATACTCCTGGCTACGAACAGGTCAACCGCAGCGACTTGCGAGACCTCGTTCTCGACTACGCCAGCAATGCCGACCTCCTGTTATTGGTTACGCCCGCCCTCGATCCCGCGTTGCAAATGGATGCGGATTTTCTTAAAGATTTGAGAGAGAATGAGACAGAATTGCCCGCGATCGCCGTTGTAACCCAAGTGGATCGCTTGAGGCCGATTCGCGAGTGGAACCCGCCCTACGACTGGCAATGGGGCAAGCGTCCCAAGGAGAAGTCCATTAGAGAAGCGACCCAGTATCGTGCCGAGCAGTTGGGCGAGTTTTGCAACAGCGTTCTGCCAGTGGTAGCCGCCGACCTCAAAACTGGGCGGACTGCTTGGAACGCCGACGAACTTTCAAAAGCATTACTGGATGCGATCGCGCCCGCCAAACAACTGCGCCTCGCCCGCTTTTTGCGCGATCTCGACTCTCGCACCATTGCCGCCGCCCAAATTATCGACCGCTACACCTTCCAAATGTCCACCGCCCAAGGATTAACCGCTTTATTGAAAAGTCCCGTCCTCCAGTTTATTTCAACCTTGACCTCCGGTTCGCCCACCCTGGCTTATATCCTCGCCGACCAAATTCCCGTCGAACAATTGCCGGTCGTCATTGGCAAGTTACAAATGGCCTACGATCTCTTTTCGCTGTTGAATGCAGGCGATTCAGAAAAGCTCAATTTTGACCTGTTGTCGTTATGGCCGCTATTGTTAGAAAATCCCAGTACGCCCGATCGCAACGCCTGGGCTTTCGGTCATGGGTTAGTTGAATATTGGACAAGGGATTTGAGCGTCGAACAGTTGCGCAAGCGTGTAGAATATTATTTGAATTCTTGATTGGCGATTGGTCATTGGTCATTGGTCATTGGTCATTGGTCATTGGTCATTGGTCATTGGTCATTGGTCATTGGTCATGATTATCTTAATCTCAAATACTCCCCTTCTGAATTCTTCTATTCTGAATTCTCTCCTTCTGAATTCTTCCATTCTCCCATTCTGCCCGAACCGGGGCACGGCGAGGAGTAACGTTTTTGTATTGAACTTAAAGTTAGAAAATGCCGTGCCCCTACTTCTTCTATTCTCCCATTCTTCCATTCTTCCCCAATGCCCAAAACTATTATTCAAACCGATCGCGCCCCCGCCCCTGTCGGACCGTACAATCAAGCGATCGCGGCTGCCGGACAAATGATTTTTGTTGCCGGTCAAATTCCCCTGAATCCTGAAACGGGGGAAATTGTCGGTACTGACGATATTACCCGACAAACGCAACAAGTTATGGCCAACCTCGAAGCTATTTTAATTGAGGCTAAAGCGAGCTGGGAAGATGTGGTTAAAACAACGGTTTTTTTAAGCGATATCAATCATTTTGCCGCCGTTAATCAAGTTTACGCCCAATACTTCAACGAAGCAACCGCCCCTGCTCGCGCTTGCGTTGAAGTGTCCCGCCTCCCCAAGGGCGTATGGGTTGAAATTGACTGTATTGCGGTCAAAGGTTAGGAGGAACGAGTCATTAAACATCTCCATTAATCCAGATTCAACCCCAACAAGGCAAGGGTTTCAGGTTCATTTCTGGAGATGTCTATTTATCCTTCCATGAGAGGTGCGATCGCCTCAAATTCGGTTAAGCTTCAACCGTCCTTTCCATCTCCCTGAATCTCCCGCATTTTTAGGAATAACTAGGGCTTGCTGCACAAAGCTGAAACCCTATTAATCAATGCGAGCGAGGTGTATTAAGGTTGCTTAAAAATTAAAAATTAAAAATTAAAAATTAAATACAATTCCCCCCCGCTTCCCCTGCTCCCCCTGCATCCCCTGCTCCCCTGCTCCCTCGGGTTCCCACACCCCAAACGCGATCGCGCGGAATTTTCTCTGTAGGGTGTAAAAACTATTAACGCAAGAACCGCAAAAATGTCTAAAATAAACGCCGAATTGGGACGAACAATGTAAAACTTATAGTAGAGATAGGGAGAACGTGCATCCCTCGCCAACCTCAGCAGCGCCAGTCCTACAGGGTAATGAAGAATCTGCCTCAAATTACGCCAGAGTCAACCTTGGGAGATTTACCCTTGTGCGACTTCCAGGTCAGTCCGGCGACTTTAGGAGAAGCGCTCTTACATCACTTCGAGCGACGTTTGGATCTACCGGGGGCAATTGTCGCAGATGCTTCGCGAGTGCTAGGTGCGATCTCTCGACGCAAGTTTTACGAACAAATCGGTCGCTCCAGAAGCCGAAAAGCTTTTCTCAAGCAACCCATTGGCAATCTCATTAATTCCGATAAATTCAAAGCTAGCGTTCTCCAACTTGCCAGCACCGAAAAAATTGAAACAGCGATTCGGATCGCGCTACGTCGGGAACCGGAAGACGCGAACGATCCCTTGATTGTGGTTTTTACCGATCCCGCCTATCCCGATTTTAAAGCCTTTTTTTTAGCCGATCTCGCGATGCTGACGCAGGCGCAGTCTTATCTTTTAGACTTTGTTAAACTCGGAATTCATCAACAGCGATCGGCAACTCAACATTACATCCAATGTCTCAAACAAGAACAACGTAAAGTTACCGAGTACGTAAAACTCCTGGAAAATCAAAAAAAAGTCATTCAAGAGCGAAATCTCCTGTTGGAAACTCAACAATTAGAGTTGCTCGACCAAGCCCGAGAAATTTCTCAGTTCAATAAACGCTTAATTCGCATCGGTAGTCTCCTCTCCTCCGAAGGGAAAAAAGCATTTGCTGCGACCTTTGCGGGGGTTGATGCCATCTGTCAAAATACGACAGAAATTGTCAAAATTGGTCGCTTACTCGGAGAAGAAATTAGAATGATTCGAGAAACGTCCAAACTGATTGAAGAAGTGAGCCGTCGCGTCAAGCATCTCGCCGTTCAAGCAGCCATTGTTGCCAATCAAACCAGTTCCGAGTTAAACGGTTTTAGTCAAATCACTGTTGAAATCACTAAATTAGTCAGCCAAACCTACGATGCCGCAGAAAAAACCGATCGCGTCGCAGATAGTTTCCGAATGCGCATTGAAGAATTAACTGAATCCGCCCACGCAGGAACCCTTTCTGCCCGGTCTTTAATTCGCGAAATCGAACAGGCAGAAGCAGCCCTCGTCGAACTCGAACAACAAGTTTACATCGAGAAAATGGGTGCGATCGATTCTATTGAAGAGGAGGAGAGCGAGCCGTTTGATATTCCCGAAAACCGTCAGGCCTTAATGAAGCGGATTGCCCAAGCCGAAACCACCCTCTCTGAGTTGCAAAAATTAGTTAAGAAAAAAGAACCCGGTTCTCTCGTCGAAAAAATCAAACTGACATTAGATAAGAACAAGCCATTCTCTAATTCAGTCCTTCAAAACTCCGACCTCGCCCTTAATTCAGCGCTAGCCAAAGACTCGCGGCGACAATCGCAATGACTAGCAAAATCCCTCGATTGCGAAAACACCACGCTTTCAATCCCCTTAAACCTCGCTGCCGATAAATGGGGGGTTCGAGTTCGCGTTCTGGGGGATGGTCGCGATCGCAGTACAATGTACAAGTTTTCGCGTAGGGACGCTGCGGAAATGTACAGGTATCGTCCTCGTGATAGAGACAACTATCGCATAAAGAAGTTTGGGCGGTCGTTTGATAAAGTGGAATACCGGGATGGCCAAAGGCCTTGAGAGCGGTATTGCAGTGGGGACAGCGGATTGCTTCAGCCTCCACGAGTTGATTGCACTGGGGACAGTTAGACACGATTCGAGGCAATCTGTAAGGGGGTTTGCAAAGTTAGGAACCTTCAACTATTGTAGTCAACTTTTAGGTTGCGGGTCGTGCTTGTTGGCGCGCTGATTGGCGGCGACAATGGGCTGATATCCAATCCAGTCGTTATATAAAATCCGGTTGAATGACCTAAATTAAGTCGGTCAGACCCCGCGTCGGACGAAAGAGGTCGGAAGCAGCGTCGGCGCAAGACGCAAGGGAACGCCGACCTAGCACCTGGTAGCTGACCGAAGACTGACGGGGAGACACGGAGAGGTTTTTATAATGGGCGATGGGTGCGGATTCTATATGACAGAGTTGCTTAAATCTTCGCTCTTCGGCGGGAAAAATTCATTTCTGTTCTCCCCCTGCATCCCCTGCATCCCCTGCATCCCCTGCTCCCCTGCATCCCCTGCTCCCCCCGCTCGCCACAACACTACATTCAGCAAGCCCTAATTATGCCTAATTTGTATTTATTTCTCGTAGCTGGCTTAGCGCTGTTCGTCGCCTGGAATTTAGGGGCGAACGATGTCGCCAATTCGATGGGAACTTCAGTCGGTTCCAAAGCGCTCACCTTAAAACAAGCTCTCACAGTCGCCGGAATTTTAGAGTTTATTGGCGCAGTTGCCTTTTCTCAAGCCGTTGCCTCCTCCCTCGCCACAGAAATCGTCAACCCCGCCCTATTCGAGCGATCGCCTGAAACGTTACTATTAGGGATGGTAGCCGTTCTGTTAACCTGCGGTTTCTGGCTGCAAGGGGCGACTCGTCTGGGATTGCCCGTGGCTTCTTCCCATGCGGTTGTCGGCGCGATCGCGGGCTTTAGTTGGGTAGCAGCCGGCCCCCAAGCCGTTCGCTGGGCGCAATTGGGACAAATTGGTTTAGCGTGGGTGCTAACGCCCCTCATTAGCGGGTTGATGGCAGCCCTATTTTACGCGATCGCGCGGCGCTGGATTCTCACCCCCCCCAATCCCGTCGTCCAACTGAGGGAATGGATTCCCTGGTTGAGTGCGGCGTTGTTTGGCATCTTTGGCGTGGTTGTCTTCCCAACGCTGTTCGCGCGTCCCCTTTTTGCCAGCCTTCCGCTTCCCCCCCACACCCTCTCAGTAGCCGCCGGAAGTTTCGCCGCATTGGGGTTGGCGATCGCAAGCTGGAAGGGGCTAGAACGAGCGATAATTGTCAGTAATTCCTCAGACAATGAAAAATCGCAATTGCAAGTCGTCGAGCGGCTGCTGGGGCGCTTTCAGGTGGCAAGCGCTTGCTCGGTGGCCTTCGCTCACGGCTCTAATGATGTAGGAAATGCGATCGCGCCCTTAGCAGCAATTGTCTACATCCTCCAAGCCAAAGCCGTCCCCCTAACCGCCTTCCCCGTCCCATTGTGGATTTTAGTCCTGGGGGGCATTGGAATTGTCCTCGGCCTCGCCGTTCAAGGGAAAAACGTCATTGCGACAGTAGGCGAAGAGATTATCGCCTTGCAGCCTAGTAGTGGTTTCTGTGCCGAACTCGCCACCGCCGCCACCATTTTACTCGCCTCCCGTTTCGGTTTGCCCGCATCCACCTCCCACGCCCTCGTCGGGGCCGTCGTCGGTATTGGTTTATTGCGCGATCGCGCCGGAGTCGGCTTTTCGACGTTAAAATCAGTTATCCTGGCTTGGGCAGTGACATTACCTATTGCCGTTTTAGGAAGCGCGATCGCATTTAGTTTCCTGCGTTGGGTGCTTTTACGAGCTTAACCGTCCCGACTTATTGGTAGCAGTTCGGTAAAGAGAGGGCCAGACTCGTCGTCTCCGACCGCGACAAAGACTGCTACCCTAGAGACACTCTCAACAGTGACCAGTAAACAGTAAACAGCGACCAATGCACTTGAGGTTTTAGGTATTAAGTTTTAGGGCGAAGAACCAATGACCAATGACCAATGACCAATGACCAATGACCAATGACCAATGACCAATGACCAATGACCAATGACCAATGACCAATGACCAATGACCAATGACCAATGAC